>NZ_JBAPPI010000887.1:0-9256 GCF_049280035.1 Mycobacterium sp.
GGGTAGCGCCAAGCGCTCGAATTAGGGCTATCTCGCGTCGCTGCCGAATTCCGAGGAGCAGCAGGGTCGAGGACACCGAGATGAACGCGATAGCGAGCAGACCGTATTTCAACGTGTTCAGCGGCGCGAGGAAGCGGGACTCGCCGCTGGTGACAGCGGCTCGATATCCAGCAGCGTCTACTAACTTGACGGGCTGGTTGAAGTGACTGGATCTGATCTCGGCGGCGATGTGATCAAGTCTCGAGTTTGCGCCTGGTTTGACGAAAACCAAATTCGCAGGCTGGGGACCGAAGATCTGCTCGGCAAGGGGGTAACCCATCTGGATTCTGCGACCACCTACTTCCGGGGTTGCCACAATCGTGCCGACAACCACACTCCGAGCTCTCGATCCGCTTCCGAGAATGAGCGGTTCGCCCACGTGAATATCGTTTTCGCGGGCAAGAATGCCACCGATGACGAGTTCATTTGCGTTAATGCTCACCTTTGGCGCTTGCCCGGCGAGCACGGGGAAAGAAAAGGTCGGCCGATCCTCGGCTCGTACATAAGCCAATGATCCATTCCCAAGGGTCATCTCGATTTCCGCCAGTCGCTCAACGGTGTCAACCCCAGGTAAGGAAGAAAGCTTCGCTACGGTGTCGAGGGAAAATCTGGCATCCGCCGCGCCCCAGTCGGTAAATCGCGTAGTGGTGACTACCAGGCGGCCGTCGGCCTGTGCTTGAGCCACGTTTGCGACGCCTCGATCGATGGCGACCAGGAATCCGGATAGCAGCGTCGCGACCACTACAGGTACCGCGACAGCGCCTGCGATCGCGGTTGTTCGTGATTCATCGGCACGCAGTCCGGTGAGCGCGACGGCCATCGTCGCACCGTGCGTTCGGTCCGGCCGGAGCCGGATCGACGCGATGACCTGCGCGCTCAGATATGCTGCGGCCAAAAGCAATCCGACTATTGCGATAACGACCCCGCCATTGGCGAACCCGGCCTGCCAAGGCTCGAGGCCACCGGATATTGTGGCCAATCTCGCGATGATGACTCCCGCAAAACCGACGCCGAGCAGCGCCGCCGCTTTGCGCCAGATGCTCCGTGACGTGCTGTCTTCATGGGCAGCACGGCCGGACAGTTCGGTCGCTATCGCAGTGTTCGAGGCCGACAGGCTGGGGATGATGGCGGCAAGAACAGCCAAAAGCACTCCGGATCCCAATCCGGCCACGACGACGCCCGTTTCGACCACGACCGGGACGTTGACACCCATAAATCGTTGCGTCAGGTCACTGGCGCTGGCGACGACGGGATGTGCGATGACAATGCCCATAAGGATTCCGACGACCGATCCAGCCGCTCCAAGCACGGCAGCTTCAGCGAGGAACCCACTGAGGACGGATAGCGGCGATGCGCCCAGGGCGGCTGCGATCGCGATTTCGCGTCGACGCTCCTCGACCGACAGACGGGTGAGCTGCGCGATCAGGATCACGCCTACCCCGACGGCGATCAGAGCGAAGATCGCGAGCATCGGGAAAAGGATGGTGTTGACGTTGAATCCAGCTGCGGGGTCATTGCGCGTCAGCACCCTGAATCCCGGTCCTAATGCGCCCAATGCGTTGACCAGGCGCGCCTGTACTTCTGATGCGCTCGAGTTATTGGCCACTTTCACGTAGACGGTGTCGACCCAGTCAGATCGAGCGAACTGTGCCTTAGCCGCGCTGAGCGGCAACAGCACAACGCGTCCGTTGTTGACAGTATCCAGCTGTGGTACTTGCTGAAGCCTGGGCAGCGACAGCTGCCCGACGTCAGTCGCCAGTGTTGCGGAACTGTCCAATGTTTTGCCGAGTGTGGTCGAGGTCGCCAATATCTGTGGTTCTTTTTGGCCGGGTTGGCAGACCTTCGGATCGATGATCCATTGTGCTGAACAGTCGATTCCCAAGGCCAACACAGTAGTTTCGCGGTCGACGTCGCGCACCAGCGTCACTGCGCGGATGACCGGCACGAGCGCCGACACGCCCGGTACTTTGCGGGCAGTATCGAGAATCGCAGGGTCGATCCCGCCAAGCGTCGCCTCACCAACGATGCGCAACGGCGTGGGACCAGCTATCCGGTAACCGACGTCGTCGATCGCGGTACGGACACTGGAGGTTTCGATCATGACGGCGACGACGACGGCCACCCCGCCGCCGAGAGAAATGGCAGCCAGCAGCGCACGCAATGTATGCCGCCGGATAGCACGGAGGTTGATGATTCGGACAACGCTGAGCGTCGCCGCTAATGACCGGCGCGCCATGCTGCGTTGCGACTTCGCTGAATTGGGCCGGTATCGGTTTCGATGCGACCGTCGAGAAGGGAAATGAGGCGAGGGGCTTCGTTGGCGATCGAAAGATCGTGGGTTACCAGGACGATCGTTTGACCCGCAGAGTTGAGGCGGTAGAGGGCATCGATGACGATATGACCGTTCGTGGTGTCCAGATTGCCGGTGGGCTCGTCGGCGAGTATGACATCCGGTGCCATGAACAACGCCCGTGCGATCGCCACCCGCTGCTGCTCACCGCCAGAGAGCTCCGCCGGGACCCGCTTGGCCAATCCAGCCAGACCGAACTGATCCAACAAATCCATTGCCCGGCGGTGCTGTGCGTACCCAGACTCACCCGCTAACAAAGCGGGAAGCATCACATTCTCGGCAACAGATAATCCGCCCAGCAGGTTAAAGGACTGGAATACGTACCCAATTCGGCGACCGCGGACGGCAGCCAACTCCCGACCAGAGAGTTGGGCCGCACTCCGCTCGTTCACCAGAACATCGCCGCTCGTCGGTGGCTCTAGCAACCCGAGGATGCTCAGCAGTGTCGACTTGCCCGAGCCCGAAGGTCCGATCAACGCCACGAACTCGCCTGGAAATATTTGCAAATCGATATTTTTGAGGACCGGCATCATCGTTGGTTCGCGGCCAAACGACTTGCAGAGGTTGCGGGCTTCAAGGACGGCCGGACCGTAAAGCCGCGCCGCATTCGCCAACACCGGTGCCGCGCCCCGGGCCAGCGCCCTCTGCGGCCTCTCCGCGCTCACTGGCAGCGACGTCGCTGCCTCCAGAGCCGGCAAGATCAGCGGGACGTCGACGCCTGAGCCGACAACCAAGACGCCCTCCGGGCGCGGTTCCATCTCCTCGGCACCCTTGACCATCTCGACTAACCCGGCCACCGCCGCGTCATCGTCTTCGGGCAGGAACCGTTGGCGCACATCGACAGCCGACCCATCGGCCGTTTTGACGAAAGCCAACGTCGCGGAGTTCGGCTCGACGTACAACAGGGCGATGTTCGCGTAATGGGTCGCGCTGCCGAACGCCCGAGCCAGGGTGGCGGCGGACGACCCGAACAACGGCGTATTCGCCGACACCAGTGCCGCGCCCCGGGCCAGCGCCCTCTGCGGCTCCTCCGGCGCACTCACCGGCAGCGACGCCGCCGTCTCCAGCGCCGGCTTGATCAGCGGGATGTCAACACCGGAGCCGATCACGAAGACGCCCTCCGGGCGCGATTCCATCTCATCGGCACCCTTGACCATCTCGACTAACCCGGCCACCGCCGCGTCATCGTCTTCGGGGAGGGACCGTTGGCGCAGATCGACGACCGATCCATCGGGCGTGTAGACCACAGCCAAGGTCGCGGATTGCGGTTCGATGTACAACAGTGCGGTGTGCGCGTAGTGGGCTGCGCTGCCGGACGCCCGAGCCAGGGCGGCCGCAGCCGAAAGCGCCGACACGAGCACAACGTTCTCGATCTTGCGAACCGCGAGTCCCTCCCGCAGCGTGGCGGCATCTGCGGGGTTAACCCAGGTCACGCCGGTGGACGTCACCTGGTCGCCGTCCGCAGCGGCATCCTCCCGCGCGCCCAGAATCGCCGAGATGACTTGATCGGTCGCAGTGACAGTTGGCGCGTCGCCGTCAGTCAGGGAGTCCAAGCTGTCCTTGTCGACGATGACGCCGTCTGCATTCTCGCCCCCCACCAGCACCGCGCGGACCGTCGTTGGTGCCATCGAGACGCCGAGTACAACCTGCACTACTCCTCCAAGGTAGGCACTGGCGCAGATGCCACGTCGCCGGACGTTTCTCAAGGAACGCACACATGCCCTCTTGGGCATCGTCGGCGCGAGCGATCATTGCGATGACTGCCTTCGTCAGGTCAGTAGCTCGGTGTTCGTCGAGATCGATCCGAGCGTAGAACCCCTCCTCGTCAACTGACGGCGAGCTTAGCCGAGCGTGTCGATGGGGTGCTGCTGGGAAACGAAACTGGCGAACGCCTAGGCTCTGACCAGCACTTTCTCGGTGGAGCTGCCGGGAATCGAACCCGACGCTCTACCAGGGCTTTTGCTGCCTGAGCTGCCGGTTCGTTCCGTTTCCTTCCGGTTCATTCCCGCTCGTTGCCTGCGGTTTCGTTTTCGGGTCTTGACGGCGTCAAGAGCGGTCACCTACCCATCGACCTGGTGAGCCACTCCGTCTGCACGCCGGCCATGCCCGCGCACGCGTCAACCGGCGGCCAGCCCTGGCAAGAGGATGGCGACCAATCCGTCGGCGTGAGCCCGAATCCACTTGGGGCTGCTCGGATCCCGCCCGGTGAGAAGCCGGACTTCGGGGGCGTTCACGTAGGGCAACGATGCCGCGCCAACGAGCACGTAGTACATGATCTCGTTGTCGATAGGTGCAGCAACGCCGGCTTTGCGAAGCACCTGCCAGGCCGGCCGGATCCCGTCGAAGAACGGTTTGACGTGCGTTTCGGTCATCCACTTCAACCGGTCGCTCTCCGCGGTGCCTTCATGCACCATGATCTGGTTGAGCTCGGGGTGCTCGGCGGCAAATGCCACGAATCGACGTATCCCGTCGGCAAATGCCGCAGCCAGCGCCGACACCTCAACGCCGGTGAGCGTTGTGGGTATGGCGCCGTCGAATGCCTCCCGCAAAAGCCCGAAGAGGTGATCCACCGCGGCCATCCACAGCGCCGCTTTCGACTCGAAGTGGTAGTTGATCTGCGGCTGGTGCGCCTGGACACGCGATGCGATCGTCCGCGTCGACGCGCCGTCAAAGCCCTTGGCCCCGAACTCGACCAGTGCCGACTCCAGCAGGGCCTGGCGGATATCGGTCCTCGCCCGGCGCAGGCGCACCTTGTTCGGCGTTGGGGTCTTGCGTTGCATCGTTCGAAGTTTACCGTTATTATCACTCGATAACAACGGTGAAAGGCTGGATCTATGAGCACTGCCCCTGAGACCAACGACGGAGTCGCCACATCGGCGCGTCTGTTGCCGCTGTCGAAGGATCCGTTCCAGGCGCCGACGGATCGCGACATGCTGCCCTCTGAGCGGCGGCTGTTTGTTCAGACCCACCGGACTTGTGTATTCGGCTACGGCCGCCGATCGGACGGTCCGGCGATGTCGATCGTCTACTACGTGCCCGACAGCAACGACGACCTGCTGGTGGCGACCATGGGCGATCGGGCCAAGGCCAAAGCCGTGGCCCGCAACGGCAAAGTCAGCCTCTGCGTCCTAGACGAGACCTGGCCGTTCGCCTACCTGCAGGTTTACTGCGACGCCGTGATCGACGACGACGAGGAAACCCTGATCGACGTGATGATGGCGGTGGCTGAACGCATGTCGGGTGAGCCAGTACCAGCCGAGTTACGCCCCGCCGTCAAGGCGGTCGCAGAGCAGGAAGGCCGGGTGCTGGTGCGCTGTCGACCGTATGCGACGTTCGTGACGCCGCCGCGACACTTGCACAGCAACGACCAGCAAGAGCTGACCCACTGGGTTTCGGCGTCGATGCCCTGGGACGCTCCCGACACGGCAGCGAAGTGATGGCCGACGTAACGGAGAAGTGGCGCTCCGAACGCATCACAGCGGCCCTCTACGACGCCGGCGTCCAGCACGCAAGTGTCGCAAAGCTCGGAGCCTGGACGATGTGGGGTGCCGACCTGGGCCGCATGTTCGCCGACATCGAGCGATTGGCAGACGTTCCGGTCGGCGCCTCGGTACTGGACATCCCGTGCGGGGGTGGCCTGGCCTTTCGCGGTCTGCGTACCGGTCAGGCCGTGCGTTACGTCGCGGCCGACATATCTCCCTACATGCTCCAGCGGGCGCGCCGGGAGGCGGGCCGACGCGGCGTGCAAGACGCGATCGAGTTCGTCGAAGCGGATGTGACCGCGCTGCAGTTCCCTGACGCCAGCTTTGATCTGTGCGTCACCTACAACGGGCTGCACTGTCTGCCGGACCCGCGCGCGGCGCTGGCGGAGCTGGTTCGCGTGCTCCGGCCGGGTGGAACCCTGCGCGGAACGTCATGTGTTACCGGTCGAGGTCCGCGCCAGGATGTTCTGATCGCGATGAACCGTCGTGCGGGGGTGTTTGGAAACACTCCGCACACGGGCGACATCGAGCGTTGGCTGAAGGAATTTGGTCTTGATGTAAAACTCGAGCGCAGCGGAGCGGTCGAGTTTTTCGAGGCGCGGTTGCCATTTCGAACGGCGGAGTGAGCGACACTGTGCCATTGGACGGTCTCCTTTAGATTCTCAATGTGGCTTCCCGTTTCGGCGCGCCGGGCACACCAGGTTAGGGGGTAGAAGCTCGTGGCGACGGAGATCATCGACAAAGCGGACAAAGCGGAAGCCCCGTCTCGCTTGGGGTGGCTGCGATTCGGGATGCTGGCCGTATGGGGGCCGGGTCTGGTCGTGATGCTGGCCGATACCGACGCTGGGTCGGTGATTACCGCGGCCCAGTCCGGCGCCCAGTGGGGCTATCGGATGGTGCTGCCGCAAGTCATCTTGATTCCCATCCTTTATGTCGTCCAGGAGATGACCGTTCGACTCGGCATCGTCACCGGTCAGGGCCACGGCGCGCTGATCCGCGCGAGGTTCGGTCGCGGCTGGGCGTGGGTGTCGGCGTTTACTTTGTTCGCCTCGGCGATCGGGGCGCTACTGACCGAATTCGCCGGTATCGCCGGCGTGGGCGAACTGTTTGGCGTGTCGCGGTGGGTGACCATTCCCGTCGCCACCGCTGCGCTGCTGGCGCTGATGCTCACCGGGAGTTACCGGCGCGTCGAACGGATCGGCATCGCCGTTGGTGCCGCCGAACTGGCGTTCCTGGTCGCCATGGTGATGTCCGGCCCGCACCTGAACGCGCTAATGCACGGTCTGGGCTCAATACCACTGGGCGACTCGTCGTACCTGCTTTTGCTGGCGGCCAACGTGGGCGCGGTAATCATGCCGTGGATGGTGTTCTATCAGCAGGGGGCCGTGGTCGACAAACACCTGACCGCCACCACCATCAGGCAGTCGCGCCGCGACACCGCCGTCGGCGCCGTACTGACCCAGGTGATCATGATCTCCGTGGTCGTCACCATGGCGACGACCATCGGCACACACAATCCCGGAGCCAGCCTGGACACCGTCGGCCAAATCTCTGAGGCGCTCACCCCCTACCTCGGGCGCATCGGCGGCGCCGTGGTATTAGGCCTGGGCATGCTCGGCGCGGCCCTGGTGGCCGCCATTGTGGCCTCCCTGGCAGGAGCCTGGGGGCTGTCGGAGGTGTTCGGTTGGCGGCACACCCTCAACGAGCGGCCCGACCGCTCAACCGCAAAGTTCTACAGCACTTACGCACTGGCCCACATTGTCGGTGCAGCACTGGTGCTCGCCAGCGTCGACTTGGTGAACCTAGCCGTCGACGTCGAGGTCATGAACGCCTTGCTGCTGCCGATCGTCCTCGGCCTGCTGCTGGTGCTCGAGGCCAAAGCGCTGCCTCCGCAATGGCGGATGCGAGGACTACGTAGATACAGCACTTGGGGCATGTGCTTTCTCGTCATCGCATTTGGTCTCTACATGGTGCCGTCCACTCTCGGTTTGATCTAACAGCACCCGGCTTCTCGCTCTGCGCTGCGTCGCGCCGCGCGACTCGGCTATGTCCCGGGTGCTTACGCTGTCGCGACGTCCGCGCTGCGCAGCTGGCGTAACGCTGTCCGCAGTCCGCCGCGTCTGCCCGTGTCGGGATCGACACCAAAGCTATCCCGGACACCAGCACGGATTCGGAACTTCAACTCCGAGTGGGTTTCAGGTGAATCGTCGGCGCTGGCTTCAAGCAACTTGTTCGGGAGCGAGAGCTTCAGGATGGTCCAGAATGTCTGCATGTACTGGTGCCCAAGGGATCCGGTCGTGTAAGGGAGGTCGTACTTGTCGCAGAGTGCTGTAATGCGCTCGGATATTTCGGCGTACCGGTTGCTGGGCAGGTCGGGAAACAGGTGGTGCTCGATCTGGTAGCACAGGTTTCCGCTCATGAAAGCCATCACGGGCCCGGCCTTGAAGTTCGCCGACCCGAGCATCTGCCGCAGGTACCACTCTGGGTGCGTCTCCGCCTCGTATTCTTCGGGAGTGAATTTCTCGGCGCCGTCGGGGAAATGCCCACAGAAGATGACCATGTACGACCAGTAGTTGCGGATGAGGTTAGCCGTCACGTTGGCGCTCAGGGTGTGCTTCCAGTTCCGGCCCGACAGGGCCGGGAAGACCACATAGTCTTTGCCGACCTGTTTGCCGACCTTCTTGCCGATCACGCGCAAGTCCCTGAGGACCTCGTCCTTGGATTTCTCGCCCCTGCGGACCTTCGACATTTCCACCCCGTGCAACGCAACTCCCCACTCGAAAAGTGTTCCGAGCAACAGGTTGTAGACCGGGTTGCCGATATTCCATGTGTCCCAGCGTTGGTCTCGGGTGACGCGGAGCAGCCCGTAGCCCACGTCGTCGTCCATCCCGACGATGTTGGTGTATTTGTGATGCACAAAGTTGTGCGATTTCTTCCACTGCACGCTCGGAGAGGTGGTGTCCCACTCCCATTCGGTCGAATGAATCTCCGGATCATTCATCCAATCCCACTGGCCGTGGGTGATGTTATGCCCCAGTTCCATGTTCTCGATGATCTTCGCGGCAGCGAGCATGGCGGTACCGGCGACCCAGGCGACCCTGTTCCTGCTCGCCAGCAAGGCGATTCGGGCGCCCGCCGCCAACGCGCGCTGCAACTGGATGGTCCTGCGCACGTAGCGGGCGTCCCGTTCACCCCTGGACTCTTCGATGTCGGTTCTGATCGCGTCCAGTTCGCGGGCCAATTCCTCGACGTCGGCCTCGGTGAGGTGTGCGTACTGTTTGATGTCTGTGATAGCCATGCGGCCCTCCTAGATGTTGATGGTGCAGTCGCCGGAAGCGGCAGAGATGCACGTCTGGATTCGGTCGCCGGCGCTGTGCTCGGTGCC
>NZ_JBAPPI010000888.1:0-2846 GCF_049280035.1 Mycobacterium sp.
CGCCGATCGTGGTCGCCGCCGAGGCGCCGCCGTGGATCGGCCCGCTCGACGTGCTGATCGTCGCCGGCGCCGACCCCGGCGATCCGGCTCTGGTCGGGGCCGCCGCCAGCGGAGTGCGCCGAGGTGCGCGGGTGGTCGTCGCGGCCCCCTACGACGGCCCGCTGCGAGAAGCCACGGCCGGCCGGGCCGCGATTATGGACCCGCGGCTACCGGTCGCCGACGAGTTCGGCCTGTGCAGGTACCTGGCCGCCGGACTGGCTGCCTTGCAAAGCGTCGATCCCAAGCTGCGGGTGGACCTGGCCGCGCTGGCCGACGAGCTGGACGCCGAGGCGTTGCGTAACAGCGCCAGCCGCGAAGTGTTCACCAATCCGGCCAAGGCGTTGGTCGAGCGCATGTCACGGCGCCGCGTCGTACTGGCCGGCGACTGTGCCGCCACCCTGGCGCTGGCCAGGCACGGATCTTCGGTTCTGCTGCGGATTGCGCATCAGGTGACCGCCGCTACCGGGCTCGCCGACGCCCTGGTGGCGCTGCACACCGTCGCAGACTCGGGGTCCCTCGACTCCGAAGAGGCGTTGTTTCACGACGAGCAGATCGACGGACCGGTCGCTGAGCGGCTGCGGGTGCTGGCCTTGACGTTGGACGCCGAGCGCACCGTCGTGACGTCTCGGGTCGCTCACCTCGACGACGTCGACATCGTCGGCGCCGAGGATGTGCCTGAGGGGCCGGGTGCCAGCTCGGCGCCGGTGGGTGTCCAGGGGGCCGAGCAGCAACTGGCTATATTGGCTGTCCGGCTAGAGATGGCCGCGGTTTATTTGCGGCTGGTGCGGGGATAAGTAGACAGTGCAATTGCTACGCGGAGCGATACGGACCTACGCATGGGGATCGCGTACTGCCATTGCCGAATTCACCGGGCGCCCCGTCCCGGCCGCCCACCCAGAAGCCGAACTCTGGCTCGGCGCTAACCCCGGTGATCCGGCCTGGCTGGAAGGCGCGGACGGGGAAACCTCACTGCTGCAAACACTGTTCGATGATCCGGAAGGGCAGCTGGGCTCGGTGGCCCGCGCCCGGTTCGGTGACGTGCTTCCATTTTTGCTCAAAGTGCTGGCCGCCGACGAACCGCTGTCGCTGCAGGCGCATCCGAGCGCTGAGCAAGCCGCCGAGGGTTACCTGCGCGAGGAACGGCTCGGCATCCCGCTGACGTCGCCGGTGCGCAATTACCGCGACACCAGCCACAAGCCCGAACTGTTGGTGGCGCTGCAGCAATTCGAGGCGCTAGCCGGATTCCGTCCTGCGGCCCAGACCATCGAACTCCTGCAGGCCCTCGCGGTGTCTGACCTGGATCCATTTATCGACTTGTTGAACGACCAGTCCGATGCCGATGGCCTGCGCGCGTTGTTCACGACTTGGATCACCGCGCCACAGCCCGACATCGATGTCCTGGTGACCGCCGTGCTCGAGGGCGCAATCCACTACGTCAGCTGCGGCGCAACGGAATTCGCTGCCGAAGTCAAGACGGTGCTGGAGTTGGGCGAACGGTATCCCGGCGATGCCGGCGTGCTGGCCGCGTTGCTGCTCAACCGGATAACCCTTGATCCCGGCGAGGCGATCTTTTTGTCGGCCGGAAACCTGCACGCCTATCTCCGCGGTGTCGGGCTGGAGGTAATGGCCAACTCCGACAACGTGTTACGGGGTGGTTTGACTCCCAAACACGTCGACGTCCCAGAGCTACTACGGGTACTGGATTTCGACCCCACCACCAAGGCTCAATTGCACCCGCCGACGCACCGGGATGGACTCGGGCTGATCTATGACACCCCCACCGACGAGTTTGCCGCGTCGATGCTGACTCTCGCCGACGACCAAGTCGGCCACGAGGTCGACGCGCCGTCGCGCCACGACGGTCCCCAGATCTTGTTGTGCACTGAGGGTTCGACGACGGTGTGCGGAAAGTCCGGGTTGTTGAAGCTCACCCGGGGCGCCGCCGCCTGGGTGGCTGCGGACGACGGGCCCATCCGGCTCATCGCCCACGAACCGACCAAGATATTCCGGGCCACCGTGGGCCTGTGATCCGCGCCGGCTGACGAGGCAGTGGGGGTACCCCCAGCCGCGCAGCGGCGAGGGGGACGTAGCGATGCTGAGGAGCGGCGCATAAATCAGCGGGGCGCCAGCACGCCGCGGCGTTCGGCCCGGGCTTGGTGGCGCTCGGCGAGCCACAGCCGCATGTTGTGCCGAATCGTGCGCCCGATCAGTCCCGGAGTCGGGATCATGTAGAGGCTGTCCAACAAAGAGAATCTGCGCAAAAACCATTCGGCGAGAACAGGATCGGTCTCGGCCGCGCCGAGGAACTGGTCGAACAGGTTGCCCACCGGGCGGTACCACCAGGGTGCCGGGCCGGTCGCATGGTGGAACTTGAGATCGCCGATCGCGGTCATCATCCACACCGGGTAGGTGGTCTTTGCAGTAGCGCGGTTCACTTCGCGCGCCAGGTCCTCGTCGGGGCCATTGGCCAGAGCTCGGCGCAGATGACCAGCCTGCAGCGACGTCATCGTCATGCCCTGCCCGTACGTCGGGTCAAAACTGACCACCGCGTCCCCGAGCGGCACAATTCCGGCCGGAAATCGGTCCAGCTTGTGATAGCGGCGCCACCGGCTGGTGGGGAAGCGGTGGAAGGCCACCTCGCCAACGGGCTCGGCCCGCTCGAGCGCAGCCGAGAGCCCTCCGGGCAGCAGCTTCTTGGCGAGCGCGAGCATGTCGGGAAAGGTATGGGGCGGTTCTACTTTCGCGACACCGAAAGTAGTCAGGACCCAGCCGCCATCCTCATAGCCGAGCATGCCCAGCCCGAGCGG
>NZ_JBAPPI010000889.1:0-2464 GCF_049280035.1 Mycobacterium sp.
CAGAATCACGACGCAGACGACGAAGACGATGAGGTTGCGGTCCGGAAAAAGGGCGCCGCTGTGCGTGGTCATCGGGACCGCCAATGCCGCGGCAAGGGACACTGCGCCACGGAATCCGGCCCAGCCCGACACCACGCGTTGGCGCCAGTCGACGCGACGGGTGCGCTGTATCGCGCGCCGGTCCACCGTACGAAGCAACGCGGTGATGGATTCGATACAGGCAAATCGAGTCGCCAAGATAACGCCGATGACGGCAAGAGCCAGCAAAGCGGCGTGCCGAACCCCGCCGTCGACGCCTGCTATACCGCGCACCGCGTTGGGCATTTGCACGCCGACGAACACCCATAGCGAGCCGTTGATCAGAAATGTCGCGAGATCCCAGAATGCATTCGTCTGAAGGCGGGAACGAGCCCGGATAACGTACGGCCCGACGTAGGCCAGCACGAGCGCCGACACCAGAACCGCGACGACGCCGCTGCAGTGAATTGATTGGGCGAGCAAGAATGCGGCGAACGGCGTCAGCAGGCTCAGCGCTCCCGACTCCTGCGGCGCGTCGATTCGGCGGCGCATCAGGGTCACCGCCAGGCCGACCAGCAGCCCGGCGCAAATGCCACCGAGGTAGGAGCCGACGAAGCGGGCCGTCAGGGCGGCCGGGCTGACCGGGTGGCCGCCGACCGCGACTCCGATGCTCACCGTGAACAAGACGAGCGCGGTCCCGTCGTTGATGATGCTTTCCGCCTTCAACACGGTCACTGCGCGGCGCGGTAACTGTTTGGCCAGGCCGGCCACGGCTGCGGCGTCGGTGGGGGAGAGCACGGCGCCGAGGACCGACGCTGCGTGTGACTCCATTCCCATCGCCCGTGCTGTCCAGGTCACCGCTACCGCAGTGGCAATCACCAGGCCGACACTGAGGAAAACGATGACGCGCAGGTTCTTCCGGATCTCGCGAAAGCTGGTGTTCAGGCTTTCCCAATAGAGAATCGCGGGCAAGAACAGCAGCAGCACGATCTCCCCATCGAGCCGCACGCCGCCGAACTGAGGGATCAAGCCCAGCAGTGCCCCGAGCAGGATCAGCAGAACCGGTGGGCCCACTCGATAGCGCCGGCCAAGGACCGTCCCGACGATCACTAGGGCAAAGAGCGCAACGATTACGACAAGCCCGAACACCAGCACATCATCCTGTACGAACCGGTCTGGCGCACGCGGCGTTCGATCTCGTCGCGGATGGGCCGGATCGCGGCCGCGTCTTTGCCAGCCGGATCGTCGAGGGGCCAATCCAGGGGCAAGTCAAACAGCGCAGTTTGGGTATCAAGACGATCACGGGCGCATACCGATCGACCCGGTGATCTGGCGTGGTCGGCTGCGTGCGCAAATCATGGATCACGCTCGCGCAATATCCACATCGGCGCAATCGGATACTCGCATGCTCAATAGGAGGTAGGCACGGCATGACGGCGGAAGCGCACGGTGGTCGCATCCTCGACACCGCAAAGGGCATTCTCATCGGCCTTCGCAGGTGTCCCTCAGAAACTGCTTTCCACGAGTTGCTCAGCGCGGCACAACGTCACCGGATGCCGGTGTTCGCAATGGCCTGGGCGCTCGTGCATCTCGCTAATGGTGGCGCCCATTCACCTCATACTTCTGCCGACGCGCAGTCGGCGGCCCGTGACGAATGGGGTCAGCTCTTCGCCGGGTCGGCGGTGTCGGTCGGTTGAGAGTTCAGCGCCGCGCGGACTCTGTCAGAGGTTGACCGTTGGCTGCACGCAGCAGACAGATGACGGTACTCGGGGCGGGGTTGTCGGAGGTTCGATCCTGATTGGAGTCGATGAGAAACGTCACCGCCAATGAGCTGCCGTCGACGGATTGCCGGGTGTACCGAGAAAATCCGGCAGCGCATTCCCGGTTGGCGACGTCCGCGATCGCGGTATTAACCGCGAGCGGCCCCCGAAGATAAACCTCTGCCGCATGAGCGGTCGCACAGTCGACAACGGTGACCGTGACCACGCTGGGGTCGCTCGGTGGGAGCTCCGCCAAGCAATCACCGACCTGTAAGTCAATCCACTTCTCGGTGCGCGGATTTCGCGTTGCGGGCGGGGCAGCCACGGTGGTTGTCGATGGTCGGTTCATTGAAGTCTGCCCGGGCTTGAGATCGCCCGTGCCGCAGGCCAACAGCAGTGTCAGCGCGGCTACTGAGGCGGCCAAGGGAAATCCGCGTTCATCTCGCAACCAGCGCCGGATCACGCGGGTGCTTAGAGATGACTCGCGGCGTAATTCGCTGCCTGGTCAACCATCCCGTCGTCGGCGTAAGCGGCGTGTGCGGCCCAGTCGCCACCGTCAGAACAGACTGGATCGTCACCGGCGCACAACTCCAGTGTCTTGGGCTGATACAGCGGACCGATGACGACCGGCGGTGCGCCGACCGTATCCATGAACCGGCTTGACGGCGTGCCAAAAAGGGTGACGG
>NZ_JBAPPI010000890.1:0-4559 GCF_049280035.1 Mycobacterium sp.
ATGACTGTGAGCACCAGAACCAATCGGTATCCCATCGCCACAAATAGTCGTGTGTCGTCAACCGGTCTTCTTTGACGCCGGCGCCGTGCTGGATGGAGCGGTAATAGATGTTTTGTCCGGTGTAGTCGCTGACCGGGCCGGGGGTGGCGGTACGCACACCGACGCACAAGTAGCTTTCGTCGGCGCCGAACACCACGCCGTCGAGATAGTCGACCGGCACACCGTCGAAACCACCGGTGTCGATGATGCGGTCCATCGCTGTCATCAGATCGGTCAGCGAGTTGAACCTCACGTGCCGCAGCGCCACGAATGGCTTGATTTGTTCCAGTTCGATGCGAAGCCTTGTCGAATAGCCCAGGGTGCCATAGGAATTCGGGAATGCGCGGTAGAGGTCGGGATGTTGCTGGGGTGAGGCGGTGAGCAATTCGCCGGCGCCGGTGAGAGTATCCATCTCCAGCACCGATTCGTGGGGTAGGCCGTTGCGGAACGAGGCCGATTCAATGCCCAGCCCGGTAACCGCCCCGCCCAGCGTGATCGTCTTCAGCTGGGGGACTACTAAGGGCGACAGGCCGTAAGGCAGGGTCGCGGCCACCAGATCCTCGTAAGTGCACATGCCGGCTACATCGGCGGTGCGAGCGTCAGGGTCGACCGAGATGACGTTCGTCAGGCCCGAGGTGTCCAGTCCGGGCGCGTCGCGCTTCGCGCGGGCGCGAAACAAATTGGAGGTGGGCTTGGCGAGTCGGACGGCTGCCGTCGCGGGAATCGATCGGTAGCTCGCCAACAACCGCTCGACGCCCGCCGCGTGAGCCGCCGGCGCGGATGCAGGGACAGGCACCAGATATACGCTAGTCCCCGATAGCAGCCCGCGCAGAAGCACCGCGCCCGCGCGTGGCGCCGGCCACAACCCCTGCGCAGAGGAGTTTCGCCTGATGGGACACGTCAGTGCCGCAAGCACCATCTTGATCAACGCTGAGCCCACAACCGTGCTGTCTGCCGTCGGTGACTACAGCGGAGTCCGCCCCAAAATCCTGTCTTCGCACTACCGCGACTACCAGGTGCTGGAAGGTGGACAGGGGCAGGGAACCGTCGCCAGCTGGAAGCTGCAAGCCACTAAATCCCGGGTTCGCGATGTCCGGGCGAACGTCGATGTCGCCGGCCACGCCGTCATCGAAAAGGACGCCAACTCGACGATGATCACCAACTGGACGGTGGCTCCCGCCGGGCCGGGTTCGAGCGTCACGGTCACGACCACCTGGGCAGGAGCCGGTGGCGTGAAAGGCTTCTTCGAGAAGACGTTCGCGCCGCTGGGGCTGAAAAGGATCCAAGGCGAGGTGCTGGCCAACCTGAAGAAGGAACTCGAGAGCTAGCGGGGCAATCGGCCTAGCGGGCCTGGCCTTGGCTGCCAAGGTAGCCGGCGATGCCCTTGACCACGGCGTCGGCGTACTTCTGCCTGCCTTCAGGCGACTCCATCAGCGCCGAGTCGACCGGATTCTTCATGTTGCCGCACTCGACCAGAACCGATGGATACTGCGCCAGGTTCAGCCCGGCCAGGTCCGCACGCCCGTACAGGCCGTCCTGGCCGATGTAGGTGGCCGGCGGGATACCCGACGCCCGCATTTGGTCGCGCATGATCCGGGCGAGCTGCACTGACGGGCCCGCCTGCACCTGGTTGAGCGGCGGCGCGGAGTAGTTGACGTGAAAACCCCGCCCGTTGGGCGGACCGCCGTCGGCGTGGATGCTGACGACCGCGTTCGGGTGCAACGCGTTGGCCATCTCGGCGCGCTGGTCGACGCAAGGGCCCACCGTACTGTCGTCGCCGCGCGACATCGCCGTTCGTGCCCCCAGCGCATTGAGTTCGGCGCGGATGCGCAACGTGGTGTCCCAGGTGAAGGTGTGCTCCGGATAGCCGTCGTTGGTCGAGGTCCCGCTGGCCTGGCAGTCCTTGGTGCCGCCGCGCCCGGTGGGCACCTGACGGCTGATCGATGCGTCGTTGGCGCCGTTGTGGCCGGGATCGAGGAACACGATCATGCCGGCGATGTTGCCGGGGGCTGCGGCGGCCTTCGGGGCCGTCGGCATCGGTGCGCCCACGACGACAGTCAGGACGCCGATGGCCATCCCGGCCCCGACACGCAGGCAGTGTGGTATGCGCACGGCGCCACGTTAGCCTGGCGCCGACTACGCTTAAGGCTTCGACCCGCCCATAAACCTTGGGTGAAACCGAGCCGAAACCAAGTCGAGACCAAGATGCAAGGGGACCATCATGCAACCCGGAGGCCCGCCCGACATGTCGGCGTTGCTTGCCCAGGCGCAGCAGATGCAGCAACAGCTGATGGCTGCCCAGCAGCGCCTCGCCAACACCGAGGTACACGGAAAGGCCGGTGGCGGCCTGGTCGAGGTCACCGTCAAGGGCAGCGGCGAGGTCGTTTCGGTGAAGATCGATCCCAAGGTCGTCGACCCAGGCGATGTCGAGACGCTGCAGGACCTGATCGTTGGCGCGCTCGCTGACGCCTCCAAGCAGGTCACCACCATGGCGCAGGAGCAACTGGGTCCGCTGGCCGGTGGGATGGGCAACGCGCTGGGCATCCCGGAGTCCTGACTTGTTTGAAGGGCCGGTCCAGGACCTGATCGACGAGCTCGGCAAGCTGCCGGGTATCGGGCCGAAGAGCGCGCAGCGCATCGCCTTTCATTTGTTGTCCGTCGAACCGCCTGACATCGACCGGCTCACCGCGGTGCTGGCCAAAGTCCGTGACGGCGTGCGGTTTTGCGCGGTGTGCGGCAACGTCTCCGACGACGAGCGGTGCCGCATCTGCGCCGACCCGCGCCGGGACGGTTCGCAGGTCTGCGTCGTCGAGGAGGCCAAGGACGTCCAGGCCGTCGAGCGCACCCGCGAATTTCGCGGCCGTTACCACGTTCTGGGTGGGGCATTGGATCCGCTGTCCGGAGTCGGTCCCGAGCAACTACGCATCCGCGAGCTGCTGAACCGGATCGGTCAACAGGTCGACGGTGTCGACATCACTGAGGTGATCATCGCCACCGACCCGAACACCGAAGGCGAGGCGACCGCCACCTACTTAGTAAGGATGTTGCGCGACATCCCCGGCCTGACCGTCACGCGGATCGCCTCCGGGCTGCCGATGGGCGGCGACCTGGAATTCGCCGACGAGCTGACCCTGGGCCGCGCGCTGACCGGCCGCCGCGCGATGGTCTGACAGGTCTCGCCCCGTCACACGGGTAACTCTGATACCGAGACGGACCCACTAGGTGATGCTGCAATTCGTCACCACCCGCGATATCACTGTCCCCGACGGTCGAGTGCTGATATCGCATGTGCGCTCAAAACGGAAAGGACACTATTCCCTGATTGAGTGACGCAGGAGGCTGGTGGGACCGAGAGCCGGTTAGGCCCGCAGCCGCTCGCGGCGCAACAAGTCCACTTCGGGCAGCTCCAGCGGCGCCAGCTCACCTACCGCTTTGCTCAGCAGCAGGTCGGCGAGCTGCGGATTGCGGGCCAAGCAAGGCCCGTGCATGTAGGTGGCGATCACGCTGCCCTGTACCGCACCGTCGAAGCCGTCGCCAGCGCGGTTGCCCGCACCCTTCTTCACGGCGCCCAGCGGCGACGCCGCATCACCGAGCACCGTGCCGCCGCGATGGTTCTCGAAACCGGTCAACGGCTGCGTCAACCCGGCCAGCAGCGGCGTGCTGACCACCTCCCCGATGGTGCGAGCCTGCTGCGGCGAGGTGGTCGCGTCGAGCAGACCCACGCCGTCAACCCGTTCGCCCGACGATGTCTCATACCAGTGGCCGAGCACCTGAATGGCCGCGCAGATCGCCAGCACCGGCGCGCCGCGGGCCGCCGCGCGCTGCAATCCCGGGTGGCGGACCAGATGCTTGGTTGCCAGCCGCTGCGCGTAGTCCTCGGCCCCGCCCAACGTGTACAAGTCGAGGCTGTCAGGCACCACGTCGGCCAGCGTGATCTCGACGATCTCGGCGGCGATGCCGCGCAGCCGCAGGCGTTGCCGGAGTACTGCGGCATTCCCGCCGTCACCGTAGGTGCCCATCACGTCGGGCAGCACCAGGCCGATCTGCACCGCGGAGTCAGCCATGACGAGCCAATCTGCGTTGCAACTGCAGGAACGCGGTGTAGTTGGCGACGACCTCGACGGGTCCTGGCGGGCACGACGCGATGGCCGCCAGCGTGTCGTGCACCAGGGTGTGGTCCACGCCGGCGTACCCCAACCGCACCGCGAGGTCAGTCCCGCGTTCGCCGGCGGCCACCACTGCCGTCTTTTCGAAATGCTCGAAGCGGACATCCCAGAGCCAGGACAGATCCTCGCCGTCGGGCACCTGCCCGTTGACCGAGATCACCACCCCGGCCGCGTCCTTGTCCACCATCGACAGCGCTTCCTGCCAGCCGGCGGGATTCTTGGCCAACAGCATCCGCACGGTGTGCGCGCCGACCTGAATGGTCCGGTACCGCCCGGCGACCTCGTCCACGCCGGCGTACCCCAACCGCACCGCGAGGTCAGTCCCGCGTTCGCCGGCGGCCACCACTGCCGTCT
>NZ_JBAPPI010000891.1:0-1668 GCF_049280035.1 Mycobacterium sp.
GCATGGCGGCGCGCCCTATGCCATCAGCAACCTGCGTTGTAACCAGGAGATAGGAATATTTTCATGAATACAACTTTTGAGTCCTACCGCGATGCCTTCCCCAATGCGCGTCTTAGCCGCGATGGCGCAGGTGTACTCGAGATTGCTTTGCACACCGATGGCGGAAAGCTGATTTTCAACGGCCACACCCACGAACAATTCGTCGATTTGTTCCGCCGAGTCGGTGAAGACCGCGAGAACCGAGTGGTGATCTTGACCGGATCCGGTGATGCCTTCATGGACACGATAGAGGGTGAGGGCTTCGACTTTTTTTCGCCGACCGGGTACGACAAGATCTGGCGCGAGGGCAAGAAAGTTCTGATGAACATCCTCGATATTGAGGTGCCGATGATCGCCGCGCTCAACGGGCCGGTACTGCTGCACTCGGAGTATGCGTTGCTATGCGACATCGTGCTCGCCACGCCCCAGACGGTGTTTCAAGACAAGCCACATTTCGACTTTGGCGTCGTGCCCGGTGACGGGGTCAATCTGCTGTGGCCGGAGGTGATCGGCAGCATCCGTGCGCGATATTTTCTGCTGACCCGTCAGATTCTGGACGCGGAGACCGCCCAAGCATGGGGTGTGGTCAATGAGATCGTGCCTGGCGAGCAGTTGCTGGCCCGCGCTCACGAAATCGCAAGCGGCATCACACAACTACCACCGTTGACCAGCAGCTACACCCGCACTGCGCTGACACAGAGACTGCGCAGGATCGTCGACGAAGGCATTGGCTACGGGCTAGCGCTGGAGGGCATCAGCGCGGCAGATGTCGCTCGTCGCATGCCCGGCCAGGGTTAGCGATGAACCGCACGGTACTGATCAGCGGAGCAAGCAAGGGCATCGGCCGTGCGCTTGCGGAGCGACTCGCCGCGCAAGGTCACAAGGTGATCGGCATCGCCCGAACGGGCGATGCCAGTTTCCCGGGTGAACTGCGCACCGTTGACCTCTCGGATCGAGAGGCGACATCAACGGTGCTGCAGGATATTTCGTCAGCCACTCGGATCGACGCCGTGGTCAACAATGCGGGTCTGGTTCGCCCCCAGGCGCTGGAAGCGGTCACGCTGGACGCGCTCGATGCGGTGTTGGACCTCAACCTGCGCACCGCGATCCAACTGACCCAGGCGGCCTTACCCGGGATGCGCCAACAAGGTTGGGGCCGCGTGATCAATATCGCGAGCCTGGTCGCACTCGGCGCGGTAGAGCGTACCTCATACGCCGCGGCCAAAGCGGCGCTGATCAGCTCCACCCGCGGGTGGGCTTTGGAACTGGCCACCACCGGCATCACGGTCAATGCCGTGGCGCCAGGACCAACCGAAACAGAGCTATTCCGGCAGAACAACCCGCCCGGCAGCGAGGGTGAAACCCGGTACCTGGGAATGGTTCCCATGGGCCGCTTCGGTCGCCCTGACGAGATCGCCGCAGCGGTCGACTTCCTGCTGTCCGACGACGCATCATTCATCACCGGACAGACGTTGTTCGTCGACGGCGGCGCCTCTATCGGCCAAGCCCAGATATGAAGGTTTTCGCCAATCCGGATCAGCGCGCTTTTTGATCCCACGGAATAGGAACTAGGTCAGTGGTTCGCCGCCGTCGATCCGGAGCGTCACACCGGTCATAAAAGTGTTGGTC
>NZ_JBAPPI010000892.1:0-1933 GCF_049280035.1 Mycobacterium sp.
CGTCTGACCGTCAACGGTCACCACGCATACCCCAAACAGCTGTGGGTCCACCTCCGCCAGAGCCGGTATGTAGCTGGCGTTCTTGCCGCGGCGGTTTTTCGTGTGCTTGGCATGTGCGGCGTTGACCGCCTTGGCGATCCGGTCGGCGGCGATCGGTGTGGTGGCCATGGCAGTCAATTCTGTCCCGCAGTCACATGTTCGGCTGCAGTCGTGGTCACGACGCGATGGATGAAGCCAAGCTTTGCGACGACGTGGGGGTAGATAGTGAACGGGTATAGGTCGTCGCGGCCCATCGAGTTGTTGACCCGGTTGAGCACCCCCGACAGCACCAGCCAGTCAGCCATGATGTCCTCGATGGTGCCGTCGGCGTAGGACTCCCGAGCATAGACATCGTGGGGCAGGTCCCACTTCACCCGGTCAGCTTCGAGGACAAGGCCCGAATCCGCAATCGTGGCAAGGGTTCCGGTGGCGTGGAGATAGTGGGCCCAGGTCTCGGCGAAGTCATCCCACGGGTGGGCGGTGGCGTACTCCGAGATGAAGTCGTGCTGCCAGTTCGCAGGTGCCTCGCCGTTGTAGTGTCGTTGCAGTGCGGCTTGGTAGTCCTGCCGATCGTCGCCGAACATCGCCCGGGCGTCGTCGATGAGCGGCGTGTTCTGCACCAGCAGCATCTCGTAGTAATGGCCGACCTCGTGGCGAAAGTGGCCCAGCATCGTGCGATAGGGCTCACGCAGCTTGATGCGCAAACGCTCGCGGTATAGCTCCAGCGACTCGGCCAGGTCGATGGTGATCACGCCGTTGGAGTGCCCTGTCGTCACCGGCCGTCCCAGCGTCTTACTTGACAGCAGATCGAACGCCAGCCCGTGGGAGTCCGCGTAGTACGGACGGATGGGCAGGCCGAGGTCCATCAGCTCGAAGATCAACCGCCGCAGCGCCTTTAGGGTCGAATCGAGTTCGGACATCGCCTCATTGTCATCGGGCGCCGGCCCCTCGCGGACGAAGCTGTCTGCGTAGCAGCGGCCGAGTTCGGAGTCGTCCGCAGTCAACCAGTTGCAGCCCCGCTCCCAGTGTGCGCATCGGACCCAGCCGTGGCCATTCACGGTCACTGTTTGCGACGGCGTGCACACCATCTGCCGCGACGGGTAGTGGTAGCCGACCGTCATGGCGCAGGTCGGGCACTGCTGCACTTCGAACGCGACCGCCTGCCCGCAGTTGGGGCATCTGAAGGCACGCACGGTCAGAACCCGCCGGTACTGGCCGGTGATCCTTTGATCGTGACGTGCAACCAGCTGTTGATATCGCTGCGCGAGGCCTCGAAGAGCCAGCCCCGCTGCTCGTCGGTGAGTTCGGCGGCTGTGGTTCTCGTTGGTAGTTCCGCCGGCCCGGGCGGTGGTTTTACGCTATGAGCCTCCGGGGTTGGAGCTATCGCCGTCACAAGCCCTCCTCGGTCCGAACCCCCGCGCGGATGAGTTTAGTGCCGCCACAGGAGGCAGCAATGAGCGAGCACGAAGTCAAAATGATCATCTTGTCGACCGACAACCTGGATGAGTCGATCCGGTTTTACAGCGAGACCCTCGGCGTGTCGTTGAAGTTCCGCGACGGCGCCCACTTCGCCGCCCTCGACGGTGGGCCGATCACGCTCGCGCTGGCCACCGCGGTGGACCATCCCATCCCCGGGCAGGTCGTCGTCGGGATCAAGACCGCCGACGTCGACGCGGCGGCCAAGGCCGTCGAGGCCAGCGGCGGCGGCATTGTGAAAGGCCCATACGACGACGCCCACGAACGCCGCGCCGTGGTCTATGACAACAAGGGCAACGGCGTGGTCTTGTACAAACCGCTGGCCCGATGAACACCGCGGACGTCGGCGCGCGGGCCACCGAAGCGGTGGACTTCTTCATCGAGGCGGTAGAGCAAATCCCTTCGGAGAGTTGGGATC
>NZ_JBAPPI010000893.1:0-7899 GCF_049280035.1 Mycobacterium sp.
GTCACCGGAAGCCGGTAGTGCACCGCGGTGTGCACCTCCATGCCGTGCATGAAGAACGCACCGTCCCCCGCGATCACCACGGTGCGCCGGCTTGGCCCGTTGCTCATCGCACGGCCGAACGCCATCCCGATACCGGCGCCGAAGCTGTAGCCCATGCCGCCCATGCCCAGCGCGACCGCGAACCGGCCGTCTCGGCGAACGGGCAAGTGATGGATTGCGGCTGCGCCGGTGTTGCCGGCATCAACGACGATGTCCGTCCCGTCGGGCAACACGCGATCGAGCACGGCGATGGCATCGCGGTAGCGCACACCTGGACCGTCGAAGGCTGGTGGACTGAGTTGGGTGTCTGGCACGAAATCGGGTACGCGCAGGCCCCTTGGCCGCCCCGGCCCGGACAACGCCCGGGTCAGCATCGTCAGCGATCCTCGCAGATCTTCGGTGTGCACGTGCGTGCACGGCAGGTACGGGGGTGCTGAACCGATTGAGAACGTCGGCACCGAGGCGAGCGCGTCGTCGAGGCCGGTGCGGGCGGTCACCGAAAGGCGGGTACCGACCACTAGGCACATGGCGCTAGCCGCCACCGCGTCGGCCACACCGGGGTGGCCCATCACACCGGTCACACCGAGCGCTGAGGACGAACCTGAACCTGGTGTACCGGCTACATCTTTGGCGTCGGGCACACATGCCACCTGCGCGCGCAGCAGGGCCCGCAGCTCCTCGAGTTCGGACCGGGCGTCATCGCGAGCCACCTGCTCGCCGGCGATGATCGTGACCGGTCCGTTTGCCCAGCGCAGAGCGCGCACGATCGGATGTGGATCACCGATGAGCGACCGCGTCGGGTCAACAGCATGCCCGTTACGTTTGTCGTAGCCGTTGACGCCCACCATCGCCTGCTGAATATCTTTGGGCAGCAACAATACTGCGGGCCCTCCGGTTCGTGCCGCCGCTATTGCGCGGGGCAACGCCGAGACGATATCGGCGGGTGTCACCACCCGTTGGCAGAAGACTGATACCGCAGAAAATAACGCTTCGGCATTCAATGAACCGTTGCGGCCACTGGTGTCTTGAAAGCTGCCCCGACCGTCCATCGTGGTCGCAGGCTGACCCACCAATGCCAACACCGGCACCCGGCTGGCAAATGATTCCCCAAGGCCCGGAATGAGATTGAGTGCGCCTCCGCCAGACGTCGCCGCCACTACCCCCAAACCGACGCCGCTGCGACTGTACCCGTCGGCCATCGTGGCTGCGGAAAACTCGTGCTTGGCCAACACCGCGGTAATGTCGGAACGAAAATGTGCGGCGTCGTAAAGATCTTCGATGTTGGCCCCGTCTACCCCGAATATGTAGTCGGTGTCGATTCTCGCGAGGTGCTCGACGATGTGGTCGACCACCCTTTGTTGCCTGGGCATCTGCTCACCTAACTTGTGTGGATATCAGTAACACGACCTGCGGGTGACTTCGGTTTACACGGTGGCGAGACTCACACCGAATGCTCAAGGAGCACCTGGCCGTCGTCGGCGGAAACCACCTGCACAGAGGCGATTTGATCGACTGGCGTCGAGATGCTGCCAGCGGGCGTCGCCGTATGGCCCGGATTCGCCACCCAGGTTGCCATTCGAGTTTGGCTACCGTCGCGACCGACCACGACCATCGCTAGCGTGTCGTGATGGGCGTTCAGCGCGGCCAGGCAGACGCAGTTCATCGAGATGAACGTTCCCCACTGTTGGCTGCTAAGCGAAACCGTCGAGGCCAGCCTGTTGGTCCCGACCTGCGCCATCGGCTGAACTGACACGCTCGCCTGTGGCGGGGTGGGCACGGATGTCGGGTAATGACCCCCAACGCCGACAAGCACACCGATTGCCAGCACCGCGGCTGCGACGGCCCCAGCCGTCCAAGTCACGATGCGGGACCGGCGCCGCCGCCAGCTCACTTTGGCCAGCAGCGACGGCAACAACTCGGCAGGCAGCAGCGGTTCTACGTGACTGCCATTGTCGATCGCCGCCAACTCATCGCGATCCAGCTGCGACAGGAGGGCCGGCATGCCGATAAGCTCGCCAACGGCGCTGCGGCACAACGGGCAGTCGGCCATGTGCGCTTCAAATTCCCGGCGTTCGACGGACGACAGTGATCCCAGCACGTATGCGGCATCCCACATCGCGTACTCGTCATGCCCGGATAGGTCGCCGCCATGCGGCGCTTCGGGCCGCCATCGCGGCATCATCGTGTAACTTCCATCTCCCCTGACCCGTATTGCATTTCGTAATCCCCATTTCTTGCTTGTGAGTCGCATAGCCCGCACGGCATAGTGCAGCCGTGGCTTCATAGCGCTTTCTGCGATGTCGAGACCGGCGCGCCATCACGCGATGTTCGGCGGCTAGTTGTGCCGTCGCGTCGGCGATCAGTAGTCGGTGTGCGGTGCGGCTATCGCCGATGAACTATGTTGCGGCGACTGTGAACACATGTGGCTTCCGCGCCCGCCGAACTGGTTGGCTCAGGCACTGTGTTCACCTCCTTACTGGTGAAACGATTGCAGCGCCTGTTTGGTTCACATGCGACACACCGGCCACGGCCGTCAGCGGTCTCGACATTCCTTGCCGGCGCCGCACTCCACAACCTCAGATTTCGCGTGTTCGAACCTCAGGGTCAACCACCGACAACGCAGGACAATCGAGGTTGGCGATCGCTTCTGTCAAGGTCCGCTGTTCGTGCCGGACCTGTCGTGTACCGCCGCAGACCACGCACACCGTGCGTTGGCATCTCGAGGATTGTCCGGGGTTTATGCGGCGCGCGATGGGCGTGGTGGACGGTGAGGCTGGCCTTGGATGATCGCCATCGCTGCCTCGACGGTGCTTGCGGCGGGTAGCAAGCCCTGTGGGTCGCCGATCCGCAGCACCTGGGAGACTGCCTCACTGGGTACTACTGCCCAGCCTATGCCAGCGTGCGCGGAGCAGACGGAGACCCTGTGCAGAGCCGAGAAACCCTCGGTTCCAAAGAAATCCAGGTCGCGCAGATCAAGGATCAATCCGCGGCAACGCATCAGATGCCCCAGGGTGTACTCGGTCAGAGTGTCAGCGTTGGATGCATCGATGTGCCCGTGGGCGCTGATGACGGCTACCGATGACCTCAGCCGACGATTGGCTAATCGTGTGGTGTGACTCTCCCATGGCTGGGAAAGAAAGCCGCCGACCCGCGGCATAGATGGCGTAGGAAGAGCATTCATGGTGATCCCCGACATGCGGTTGTCACCGATATGTTCGGCGTGAGCTAACGCTCTGCGAGGACAGCGGCGGACGGCTGAACCCATTCCGAACTGGTTGATCGTCTCAACTTACTTGACGGTCCACCCCGCGGGAGCAATTGTCAAGACCTGCGGATCGGACCCTTGGGTGCGGCCACAACGAACGTCGATCGGAGATCTGCGGCCTTGGGAGTGGGTGGGCCGATGCTCAGTCCAACCGAATCGGAAGCGTGGCGACGATAGCGTCGGTGCGTGCGCGAATTGTTGTGGCGAGCAGCGGGCCTCGTTGGTTGTGCAGGATTCGGTAGCGTCGGCGCCTCGGTTCGATGTAGGCGAGCAAAACGATGACGAAGCGTCCCTTCTCGACTTGGGTTCGGACGAAACCGACGGTGGGCGCCACCAGGGTGCGGTGCGGGCTGGGCAGGACCCGTAGGTCAACCCCGGGATCCCATTGTTTCCAGAGCTCGCAGAGCCGATGGTTGGCGTCGGGGTCGGTGTCGACGGTCACCGGGACCACTTCGCCGCCAAGTCGCATCGCGACCTGCAACGCATGCCCGACGACCTTGCTGATCGTGATGACCGGCACGATGACCATGGCGTCGCCCACTTCGCGGGAAGGTCCCGGAACGGGCCTTGGTGGCGGCCGGCCTAGATCCAACTGTTCGGCGACGTGATAGTAGTAGCGTTCGATCCGAGCGAAGAGCACCATCAGCCCCGGGACGAGCAGCAGCAGCAGCCAGGCGCCCTCGGTGAATTTGCTGGCGAAGAGCACCACTCCCGCCACGGCGGTGAGTACCGCTCCGGTCCCGTTGAGTGCGGCCTTGCCCACCCAGCCGCGACCGCGTTGTTGCAGCCAGTGCCGGACCAGCCCGGTTTGGCTGATCGTGAAGCCGATGAAGACGCCGATCGCGAATACGGGCAACAACCGGTGGGTTTCGGCGCCGACGACGAGTAACACCGCGGCGGCCAGTAGGCCTAAAGCGGCAACGCCGTAGCGGTACACCGGGCGTTCGGCGCGAAGCGTGAACAGGTGCGGCAGCCGGTGGTCCTTGGCCAGCAGCTGCATCAACACCGGCAGACCGCCAAAGCTGGTGTTCGCCGCAAGAGCCAACACCAGAGTTACCGCCAGGTTGGTCACATAGAACGGCCACCCGGTTCCAAATGCTCCCGCCGAGAGCTGCGCGAGTACGGTGACGTCGCCGCGCGGTGTCACTTGATGCAGCTTGATCAGCGCGGCCAGGCCAAGCAGCATGGCTGCGAGCAACACTCCCAACGCGACCTCGGTGTGTTGGGCCCGCTTGACGATGGGCGTCCGGAATTGGGGCACCGCGTTGGCGATTGCCTCGACTCCGGTCAGCGAGGAACAACCCGCCGCAAACGCCTTGAGAATCAACACCAGTCCCAGTGCCTCGGTCGCATGGATGGGGCCCAGTTCCGTACCGATAGGGGCGCCGGAAGGCGGACGGATGAACCCCACGATGATGATGGCGAAGATACTGACGACGAACACCATCGTCGGTCCCATCAGCACCTTGGCCGATTCGGCGATTCCGATCAGGTTGATGGCGGTGATCAGAGCAAGCCCCGCCAACGTCACGCCCAGCAAGTGATGGGCCATCACCGGAAAGACGCTGCCCAGACTGGCTGCCCCGGCCGCCAGACTCACCGCAACGGTCAGCACGTAGTCGACGACCAGGCTCGCCGCGGCCAACAGGCTCACCGTTCGGCCGAGGTCCTTTTTGGCCACTGCGTAGGCTCCGCCGCCGTTCGGGTGGACCGCGATCACCTGCCGGTACGAGACCACCAACACCAGCAGCAGCACCGTGATTGCTATCGCGATCGGTAGGGTCAACCGCACTGCGGCCGTACCCGCGGCGACCAAAACCAGCACGATCGCTTCGGGACCGTAGGCAACGCTGGACAATGCGTCCAACGACAACGCGGCAAGACCACCGGTCGCAGTCAACCGATGTGGATCGCCGCGCAGATGTCGCCGCACCCGAGGATCAGCGATCTGATCAGCCGGTCGCTCCCGGTCGGTGACTGTTCTGATCAGGTTTTTCGATTCCTCAGATCGGCATCCCGCCCTGTGGTGGTGATGAAGTCGTCAAGAATGTCCACCACCGCTGTCGGGGCCTCGACATGCGGGAAGTGCCCGACACCGGCGAGCACCTCAAGTCGGCTATCCGGCACGGCGTCGTGAGCGGTGTACCCGTGGGCGACCGGAATGATCCGGTCCTGCTCACCCCAAATCAGCAAGGTGGGCAATCCAGAACTTAGATGCATCTTGCTGAGCGCACTGACCGCCTGGCCGCGGTAATCCACCACCGATCGCAACGTGCGCAGGAACGCCTGGCGTGTTTCCCGATCCGCCAACGAGCAATAGGCGTTCCACATCTCGCCGGCGCGCGGCGACTGGATTCCGGCTGACGTGAGCCACGACCCCAGCTTGTTGCCGAGGTTCAACACCGGCTGCGGAGCGACCACCGGCAGCACCAGCTCGGCTCCGGGTGCCGAGAGGATCCGCAATATCCAGTTCAGGTCGGGGCCCAGGCCACCGCTGCTGATGAGAACCAGTCGCTGGCAGTAGTCGCGATGTTGATAGGTGAACTGCATGGCCACACCGCCACCGAGTGATTGACCGACCACAGTCGCCCGGCTGATGCCTAGTTCATCGAGCAGATCACGCAGCGATGCCGCGAACGCACCCAACGAATAGTCACCGCGCGGCTTGGCCGATTCACCGTGCCCTAGCAGGTCCGGTGCCACTACTCGATACTTCTTCGCCAACTCTGGGATGACCGCCCGCCAGGTCGCCGAACTTCCCGCCATGCCATGAATCAACAGCAGCGCCTCGCCGGCCCCGGCGTCCCGATAGGCAACACGCTCACCGTGCAAATCGAGATAGTTCATCTCGGTCACGCGAACTGGTCTCCGTCCAACGGTGTTGTGGCATGCCGGCCCGACTACTAGCCGACTATAACGTAACCTACGGTCCCGTAGGTTACCGGCCAGTAGATCACGGCGATCTGCGCGATTCGCGACGCCACTGGCGGACCGCCGCGATCGCTGTTTTGAGGCCGCGGCGGCGCCCCGTCGCTAGGTCCGTCCCGGCGAAACCGGGCTCCAGTTCGGTGAACATCAGCTCGCTGCGGGTCTCCGGAGCGTCATCGGCGGTGTCGCGCAAGTAGCGGTCCGGCAGCGACAGTTTGGCAATGGTCCGCCACGCCTTGCCGTACTGCATCAGGAACGAACCCGTGGTGTACGGGAGGTCGTATTTGTCGCAGACCTGCCTGACCCGTATCGAGATCTCGTGCAGCCGGTTGCTGGGCAAATCGGGGTAGAGGTGGTGCTCGATCTGGTGGCACAGGTTGCCGCTCATGAACCGCATCGCGGGCCCGGCGTTGAAGTTGGCACTGCCCAGCATTTGGCGCAGATACCACTGGCCCCGGCTTTCGCCGATCATGTCGGTCTTGGTGAATTTCTCAGCGCCATCGGGGAAATGCCCACAGAAGATCACCGCGTAGGTCCAGATGTTGCGGATCACGTTGGCCACCACGTTGGCCTTCAGCGTCGATTTGTATGTCGCCGCCGGCGACAGCGAGGTCAGCGCCGGGAACGCGACGTAGTCCTTGACGACCTGCCTGCCGGCCTTGGCTGAGAATTCGCGGATCTGCAGGAGGGTGGTTTCGCGGTCCGGGCCGCCCTTGAGGATTTTGCCGAAATCGATGGGCTGCAAGCCAATTCCCCACTCAAATCCGAGCGCGAGGATGGTGTTGAACAGCAGGTTGCCGATGTGGGCGGGCTCCCACGGCTGGTCACGGGTGACTCGCAGGGTGCTGTAGCCCACGTCGTCGTCCATGCCGAGGATGTTGGTGTACTTGTGGTGCTGAAAGTTGTGCGTGGATCGCCAGTGCTTGGACACGCCGATCATGTCCCACTCCCACGTCGAGGAGTGGATCTCGGGATCGTTCATCCAGTCCCACTGGCCGTGCATGACATTGTGGCCGATCTCCATGTTCTCGATGATCTTGGCCAGACCTAACGTCACCGTTCCCGCCCACCATGCCGAGCGTTTCGAGCTACCGGCCAGCATGAGCCGGCCCGTGAGATCCAGAGCTCGTTGCGTGGCAATGGTGCGGCGGATATAGCGTGCGTCGCGCTCGCCAAGGGAATCCTCGATATCCAGTCTGATCGCATCCAGTTCAACGGCCAGGTTGTCGATGTCGGCGTCGGTCAGGTGGGTGAAGGCCCGAACGTCGGTGATTGCCATCGTTATCCGCCTTTCTTTCGGGTTCGTATCACCCGGCTCGGCCAGCCGCTGCTAGCCGAGCCGGGGAGTGCATCGGGCCGGTCAGTAGTAGTGGCGGCGTCCGCCGACGGCGTGTCCCATCCGTCCCATCAGCATCAGCGCGAGGCCGACGACGAGGAGGATGACGCCGATGACCAAGCAAATATGGGCGTAGGCGAACGTAGGAACGAGGGCAGGGAGGAGGAGCCCGAGGACGATAAGGAGGATTCCGAGGCCGATCATGACAGTTGCCTAGTTTCTGTGGATAGGTGGGATGAGGATGGCCGGGTCCGTGTCGGAGGGCGTCATTTAGCCTGGTGCTCAAGCGATTTGGTGTGGCCCAGCCCGATCGGGGTATCTTTCGTTGCGC
>NZ_JBAPPI010000894.1:0-21054 GCF_049280035.1 Mycobacterium sp.
GCCCAGTTGATCGCCCGACGGGTGCGCGAGGCCCGGGTGTACTCCGAAGTGATTCCGCACACCGTGTCGATCGACGAGATCAAAGCCCGCGACCCGAAGGCGGTGGTGCTCTCCGGTGGCCCGGCCAGTGTCTACGCCGAGGGCGCGCCGCACCTGGATGCGGCACTGTTCGACTTGGGCGTGCCGGTATTTGGCATCTGCTATGGATTCCAGGCAATGGCGCAGGCCCTTGGCGGCGCCGTCGAGCGCACCGGCACCAGCGAGTATGGCCGAACCGAACTGAAAGTCGCTGGCGGTGAACTGCATTCGGATCTGCCCAAGACGCAACCGGTCTGGATGAGTCACGGTGACGCCGTTACTGCCGCACCGGACGGGTTTGATGTCGTGGCTACCAGCGCCGGGTCACCGGTGGCCGCCTTCGAGAATCGGTCGCGACGGCTGGCGGGCGTGCAGTACCACCCCGAAGTCATGCACACCCCGCACGGGCAGCAGGTGCTCACCCGGTTCCTGCACGAATTCGCCGGCATTGCGCCGGATTGGACGCCGGCTGGCATCGCCAGCGTGCTGATCGAGCAGGTGCGCAACCAGGTAGGCGACGGCCACGCGATCTGCGGGCTATCCGGTGGGGTGGATTCCGCGGTGGCCGCCGCGCTGGTGCAACGTGCCATCGGGGACCGGCTGACCTGTGTGTTCGTCGACCATGGGCTGCTGCGGGCCGGCGAGCGCGCGCAGGTGCAGCGCGACTTCGTCGCCGCCACCGGCGCGAACCTGGTGACAGTCGACGCGGCCGCAACGTTCCTCGAGGCGCTGTCCGGGGTGACCAATCCCGAGGGCAAGCGCAAGATCATCGGACGGCAGTTCATCCGTGCGTTCGAAGGTGCCGTACGGGATGCCTTGGGAAACAAGGACATTGAGTTCCTGGTGCAGGGCACACTGTATCCCGACGTGGTGGAGTCCGGTGGCGGCAGCGGCGCAGCGAACATCAAGAGTCATCACAATGTCGGCGGCCTGCCCGGCGACCTGAAGTTCAAACTCGTCGAACCACTGCGGCTGCTGTTCAAAGACGAGGTGCGCGCAGTCGGGCGCGAGTTGGGCCTACCGGAGGAAATCGTTGCGCGCCAACCCTTCCCGGGCCCGGGTTTGGCGATCCGGATCGTCGGTGAGGTCACCGCGGCGCGGCTCGACACGCTGCGGCGGGCAGACTCGATCGCGCGCGAAGAGTTGACGGCTGCGGGTTTGGACCAGCAGATCTGGCAGTGTCCGGTGGTGCTGCTGGCCGACATCCGTTCGGTCGGTGTGCAAGGCGACGGCCGCACCTACGGGCACCCGATCGTGTTGCGGCCGGTGTCCAGTGAAGACGCGATGACCGCCGACTGGACTCGGGTGCCCTACGAGGTGCTGGAGCGGATCTCCACCCGGATTACCAACGAGGTCGCCGAGGTCAACCGGGTGGTGCTGGATGTGACCAGCAAGCCGCCCGGCACCATCGAGTGGGAATAACGCCGCTTCTCGATTTCATTGAAATTGCGTCCACGGTTGTGCTGGGGCCCCTCACCACAGCCATGGCGGCAATCTCGACGCCACCGCGCTAAGTTAGCTGGGCAGTACGCCGCTTGACGTTTGTCGGTGGGCAGGTGTTGACTGATCGTATCGAACATACATTCGAACATCATTGGTAACACCCGTCCCTCAGGAGGTGGTGATGACGGCGATTCTCGCCTCCGATCAGCCTCATCACAGCCGTTCTGAGCAGCTAAAACAGCTGCGCCGCCAGATGGCGGCGGTGTCCGGGAAGGTCGGTTCTCCTCGGCACGCTCACACTCGCGGTCGCCCCGGCCCCGACGACCTGCTACCGGAGTCGGAGATCAAGTTGCCGATCCCGCAGCTGCTAGCCGATGTGCTGCCTGAGGCGTTGCCACGGGGAACAGTGGCGGTGCTGTCGGGGGCCCGGTCGCTGCCGCTGAGCATGGTGGCCGCGGTGACGGCCGCCGGCGGGAACGCAGCCATTGTCGGCCAGCCGGATATCGGATTGCTTGCCGCCGTAGAGATGGGAGCGGATCTAAGCCGGCTTGCGGTCATCCCGGATCCCGGTGCCGATCCGGTGGAGGTGGCTGCGGTGCTCATGGACGGAATGGATCTGGTCGTGCTGGCGCTGGGCGGACGCTCGGTGCCACAGACACGGGCACGGGCGGTGGTAGCCCGCGCTCACCACAAAGGCTGCACTCTGCTGATCACCGATGGTGACTGGCAGGGGGCGTCAATACGACTTGAGGCTCAGGTCTGTGGCTATGAGACCACGGCGAGTACGCCCGGTTTCGGACGGATCAGCAAGGTACGGCTCCGGATCAGCGGGATGCACGCGAGGGGACGGGCAATCGGTCAGGTGCGAATCGGATAGTCGCGTGGCCTCCCGAGTACTGGCGATTTGGTGTATGGACTGGCCTGCGGTCGCCGCGGCAGCGGCCGCTGGCCTGCCCGCGACCGCCCCGGTCGCCGTCACGCTGGCCAACCGGGTGATCGCCTGCTCATCGGCTGCCCGTTCGGCAGGAGTGCGGCGAGGATCGCGGCGACGAGAGGCGGCGGCCCGTTGTCCGCAATTGCATGTCGTGACTGCCGATTCCGACCGCGACGCCCGCTTCTTCGAAGGGGTTATCGCGGCGGTGGACGATCTGGTGCCCCGCGCCGAGGTGCTGCGACCCGGGCTTTTGGTGTTGCCGGTGCGCGGGGCGGCCCGCTTTTTCGGATCCGAACAGCAGGCCGCCGAGCGGCTGACCGACGCTGTGGCCGCAGCCGGCGCAGAATGTCAGGTCGGGATCGCCGACCAGCTGTCCACCGCGGTCTTCGCCGCCCGTGCCGGTCGTGTCGTCGAACCGGGAGCAGACGCGCGGTTCCTGTCGGTGTTGTCGATCCGGCAACTCGCCACCGAGCCCAGCCTGTCCGGTCCCGGACGGGACGAGCTAGCGGATCTGCTGTGGCGGATGGGGATTCGGACCATCGGACAGTTCGCCGCATTGTCGCGCACCGACGTGGCTTCCCGGTTCGGCGCCGACGCGGTAAGCGCGCACCGGTTCGCCTGCGGTGAGCCGGAACGCGGACCATCCGGGCGTGAGCCGCCGACCGAACTCGACGCCGTGCTGCATTGCGATCCGCCGATCGACCGGGTGGACGCCGCGGCATTTGCCGGCCGCTCGCTGGCCAGCACGTTGCATCAGACGTTGATGGCCGCCGGGGTGGGATGCACTCGACTGGCCGTTCACGCCGTCACCGCCAACGGCGAAGAGCTGACTCGGGTGTGGCGATGCGCCGAGCCATTGACCGAGGATGCCACCGCCGACCGGGTGCGTTGGCAGCTGGACGGGTGGTTGAACACCAGGACCCTTGTGGATCGGCCTACCGCACCGGTGACGTTGTTGCGGCTGCAGGCGGTGGAGGTGGTGTCGGCCGGGGCGCTGCAGTTACCGCTATGGGGTGGCCTCGGTGAAGAAGACAGGATGCGGGCCCGTCGGGCGCTGGTACGAGTACAGGGTTTGCTTGGCCCGGAGGCAGTGCAGGTGCCTGTACTGTCCGGCGGTCGTGGACCTGCCGAGCGCATCACGTTGACGCCGCTGGGCGACGAGCCGGTGCCGCGGGCCGATCCGGGTCTGCCGTGGCCCGGTCAACTGCCCGAGCCGTCGCCGACAGTGCTGCTCGATGACCCGGTGGAATTGCTTGATGCCCGGGGCAATTCGATCCGGGTGACCAGCCGCGGGCTGTTTTCAGCCGACCCGGCACGGCTGACCTCTCGCGGCCGTGACGACCGGTTGCGCTGGTGGGCCGGACCCTGGCCGGTTGACGAGCGGTGGTGGGATCCGGATCGGGCGAAGGGACGCACCGCCCGCGCCCAGGTCTTGCTGGAGGACGAGCGGGCATTTCTGCTGTGCTACCGACAACGGCGCTGGTATCTCGAGGGAAGCTACGAGTAACGCTGCTTATCCGGTGGGAAGCAACGCGTCTGGTGTCAGTCCTTGAGCGAGGGGTAGCCGTCGACGGCCATTATCAGGTCCGCTTCGGCCAGCGGGGAGCGCAGCACGTGCACGATGCCGTCGACACCGCCGAGCGCCAGGCCGTAGGCATACGGAAGACCGATGCCTACCGCGCGGTCGCTCCCATCGCCAGGGCCTTGATGATGCCGGCTCCGCTGCGAACGCCCGAGTCGAACAACACTGGCAGCCCGTCGGCGGCCTCCAGCACTCCGGCAGGCAGTCCAGTGCGGGAGTCCGCCGTTGGCTTGTCGTCCGCCATGATTGGAGCAGTAAATCCCGTCGACGCCAATGTCTTTGGCGCGTCGGCGAACCTGATGGGGTATGGCGGCTGCCGGCCGGCCTGTCCTTGTTCATAGAGCTCGTTTGGTATTCGGCGAACGCCATGGGCTCACGGATGCCCGCCGATCGATTAGCCAAACCCGCGGGTCAACATTCGGCGGATAGGATTCGCCCCGTGCAAATACCGTGAATATCAACACAATTCGCGCCAGTCAACGAATCTGCGGGTCGTGGTGGTCGCTTGGGCGATGGCCGGGCTGGGCCGAGCGGCCACAGGACTGCTCGCTCAGCGGGATGCGCTTGGCGCCAGAAGGGTCTCAGCTACCCCGCGGCCGCGAGCTGCCCCAGCCGCCGTAGAGACGACCCGATTACTTCGCGCTGCATTTCCAGACGCGCCGCTTCGGACTCCGGAATGTCAACATGCACAGAAATGTCTGTACCGCCGCCGTCGGCTGGTTCGAGATGCCACTGAAAAACAAGATCCGACACCATGCAGGAGATTGTGACGCGCCGATCTTGTGGGCGGGCATCCAAAGCCTGAGGCATCGGGAAGTCGGGGTAGCCCTCGACGAACATGGTGTAGTCGCCTTCGTCGCCGGCCACGGTCGACGCGATCCCAGTCCACCATTCAGGAAACCGCACCGGGTCGTACAGCAGCATCCAGACGTCTTCTGGCGCCGCAGATGTCTGTGTCGAATCGTCAAAGCTTGGCATGTGTGCTCCTCATGTCGAGTTGGGCGAGATCCGTAAGGACGGCGTCAAGCTCCTCTGTCGGGGAGACCTGACCGATCACCGGCCGGCCTAAGTCGGCGAGCGCGGAAGTTGATCCGGTGGCGTCGGCGGTGGCGATGCGCCGGCGCCAGCCCGCGGCTGCGCGCTGTAGGTGACGTTGGGCCCCGCCGCTGTCGCCCTGCGCTGCGGCGATGAGCCCACGCACCGATGCCATGCGCGCGACGAGCGTGTCGGGCCGATCGGCGGGGCCGACGGGTTCCAGCGCGGTCGCGGTAACTTCCTGTTGAGCGTCGATCTGTCGTCCTAGACGGGCCAGCGCTTCGGCGCGCTGGAGTCGCGCCAACGGCCGCCCAATCGAGGTGGTTTCGGCGCTCAGCGCCCGCCCGAGGCACTCGGCGGCCTGCTCGTAGCATCGGGCGCGCAGCAGGATGCGGCCCGTTTCGGCGTCAGCGGTGGCGGCGAGTTCCGTGCCGCCGATCCGCTCCGCCAGTCGCTGGGTTGCGCTGGCAACACGTATCGCCTCCGGGTGGCGGCCAAGCCGAGACATCAGCCAGGCGCGGGAGAGTTGCACGTCGGCCTCGATTGCCAGCGGCAGCGCTCCGGCGCTGGGCATTGTGCCGATTTCATCGAGCAATTCGAGAGCCTCCGCATAGGCGCCGGTCGATGCCAAACCCGCCGCGGCGTTCAGTAACGATCCGTACATCAGGTCAAGCCGGCCGACCGACCTCGCGATTGCGGCAGCCGCCCGTCCCGCCTCGCCGACCTCGTCGAGGCGACCTTGCCGTATATGGGCGAGCGTGCGGGCGATGTGGCGGCGGATGTCGCGGATTGGGTCGGTGGGCAGCCGCCTGCATTGCGTGTCGATGGTGTCCAGGATCTGCTCGCAGGCCGCTGGGTCGCCGGCCATCGCCTCGCATAACGCGAGAAACGCTTGCGCCTGAAGCCGCAACCGCAACGCCGAGAGCCCCGCGGTGTCAATCATTTCCAATGCCGTGACGACGGCCCGCCGGGCCACCAACGGCCGGCAGAGCGGGCCGGTATTCCACTCGGCCCAGCGGATGTAGGCGGTTACCATACCGACCCGGTCGCCCGTGGCGTCAAGCGCAGTCATCGCGCGTTCGAACCGCGCCTGCGCCTGATCGGCCATCCCCCGGTGCGCGGCCACACCCGCGAGGTCCAGCACCACCTCGACGTTGTGAGGCTGCAAAGCGGCGGCCTCACCCAACAACTCGTCGGCGCGGCTGAGCGCCCCGAGCGACATCGCGTGGTTTGCCGCGCGCACCAAAAGCCCCGCCGCGGCATCGCGGTCGCCGGCGGCCAGTAGATGCCGAGCAGCCTCGCCGGCCAACTCCGGCTCGCCGTTCTCGTCGATATCACGAGCGGCGGCGGCGTGCAGCCGCATCCGCTGCAACTCCGGCAGATCGGTGTAGTAGGCATCACGCACCAATGCATGCCGAAAATCGATGGCGCCGTCAGCGATCTGCAACAGTCCCGCGTCGCCCGCCGCTTCGAATGCCGCGTCGAACTCGGCGTCGTCGGGTGACCCGGTCCGACGGCGGGCGTCCTCTATCCTCAGCGGCCGCCCGGCCACCGCCATCACTTCGCACAGCGCATGCGCGTGCCCCGACAGATGTCGTCGGGCGGCCCGCACGGTAGAGCGCAGCCCTTCGGCAATGGCCACATCGCCTCGCGCGATCGCGCGCGACGCCTCGACCGCTAGCAGGGCGTTGCCGTCGGCCGAGGCGACCACGGTTCCGATCGCGCCGTCATCGATTACTCCGGCGTTTCGGGCTATCTCGGCAATATCGTGCTGCGTCAGCGGTTTCAGTACCACATCGCACACCAGCGCGGCGCAGTGACGCGCCTTTTCTTCGGCGTCTGCCAGGGCGGCCGGCACGGGACGGTTTCGCCGCGTCCAAACTAGCAGCATGGGCAGGCTCTGAACCCGCCGAGACGCACGCGCCAGCACGGCGGCGCTGGCCTCGTCGCAGCCGTGCATGTCTTCCAGGACCGCCAGCAGCGGTGCCTGTCGTGCGGCGTACGCGAGCAGATCCAACAGTCCCTCGGTCAGCCTGGCCTGCTCGAAGTCGGGTGGGCCGGGAGCGGCCGGCTGAATCATCGTCGGCAGCAGCGGAGCCAGCGCCGTCGTGAACGGCTCCCCGAGAGGAACGCCGCCCAGGCCGCGCAGCAGCCCAGCTGCGAGATCGGCCCACGGCCAATACGGCGGGCAACCGATCGTGGGGGCGGTGCCGAGCGCGGTCAGGCCCCCGGTGTTGCCGGCCAATTCAGCGAGCTCGGCGACCAACCGGGTCTTTCCGAGGCCCGACTCGCCGCGCACGACCACTACGCCACCTTCACCGCGACGCGCTGCTCGCCAGGCCTGTCCCAGCGACTGGAGCTCCGAGTCTCGGCCAACCAGCGGAGTCATCGCCAGCCGCCGTAACGCCCTGGGCGCCTGGGCCTTTCGGCGCTGATCCTGTTGGCGGCCGCGTATTTTCTCGGCCAGCTGCCAGGTTTCGTCGGCGGTGGCGATCTTCAATTCGATGCGCAGCCGGTCGACAATCCGCGCGTAGACCGCCAGGGCCAAGGAACAATCTCCGGCCTCGTCGTAACGACGCATCAGCAGGCGGGCACACGTTTCGGAATAGGGATTCAACTCCGCGGCGAAGCGGGCCCGCTCGATGGCCAGAGCACGATCGCCGTTGACAGCGGCCTTGTCGGACTGATCCAGCAGCAGCGCGATCACCTTGTCGCGGTGGGACTCACGCGCGAGAATTGCCCACTCGTCGTCGAGACCGGCCAGCAAGTCGCCCGACGATATTGCTAATGCCTCCTCGAGGCGGTCCTCGGCAACGAGCTCGTCGAAACGGACGACATCGACATCGACGTTGTGTAACCCGATTTGGTTGCGCGAGGTGTCCAGCACGTCGTCGGCGTGATCTCCGAAAGCGCGCCGTAATGCCCACAGCGCCGTGCGCACGCTGCTGCGCGCGGCCGAATCGGCGACATCGGGCCATAACACCGATGCGATTTCGGAGCGGCTGCGCGACCCCGGATGGGTGGCTAGCCACCCGAGTAGGGCCACAGCCCGCAAACTATCGGGGAGGCCTACCGCAACGCCGTCGACATCGATGCGGACGTCGCCCAGCACGCGAACCGAGACCGACACCCCGGATTGGTCGGTGGCCATGGCGTCTCCCAGCCGTTTGCCCTGGTCAATCGTAACAGCAATGCACCAGCCCGCTCGCTGCGTCGCGATTGCCGGTTGATTGACGCTGGATTGACGGTCGGTTTCAGACCCTGGGCTCGACACATCAACCACTGCACCGGAGAAACCGCCATGTCCCAGATAACACGACAACCCATAGCAACTTCGAAAACGGAATCGGCTCGGCCGGCAGCGGCCTCCGCCCCGGGTAGGAACACATCGGTCCTGATTACCGAGAAGCAGGTTGCGTTCAGCACCGCGGCAGCCGTATCAGCCGAACCGCGTCGCAGGGCGTGGCCGGTCGCCGCGCTGAGCGCCCGACTCGGCCGCATGCTGACCGGGTTGACCGAGCCCCGGCCGCACTCCTTACGTCATGAGCCCGTGTATTTTGAGGCGTCGCGGATGTCTCGTGAGATGGAACGACTGTGATGGCATCGGTGTCGCGAGCGCCTCGTCGACACGGCCCGCGCCCGGCGACACGAACCGAACTGGGTAAGCATGCGGTGGTGCTCGGCGCCAGCATGGGCGGCCTGCTGGCCGCCAGGGTGCTCGCCGACTTCTACAAGAGCGTGATCGTGGTAGAACGCGACATCCTGCCGGCAGCGCCAGTGAACCGGCGAGGCGTCCCACAAGGCAGGCAGATACATGCCATCCAGGCGCGCGGCACGGAGATCCTCGAGGAGCTATTTCCCAACTTCCTCGATGAATTGCATGCCGCCGGTGTCGTCAGCTGGGATGACGGCGACTTTTCAAAGATGTCGATTTCGGTTGGGGGACACCAGGTCGTTAGGTCCGGCAGCGCGCCGAGCGCCCTGTCGATGTCGATCTCGTTTGTCAGCCGGCCCTTGCTCGAATGGAATGTTCGGCGCCGGGTCCAGGCCCTTTCGAACGTCACGTTCCTCGAGGATCATGACGTGATCGGGCTGACTGCTACGCCGGCCGGTGACCATGTCACCGGGGCCCGGATAGTCGACCGCTCAACCACCCGCGGGACCACGCTGACCGCCGACCTGGTCGTCGACGCCACCGGACGCGGTTCTCGGACGCCGAATTTCCTGGAGGAGCTTGGTTATGGCCGTCCTCCCCAGGAGGAGCTGATGGTGCATCTCGCCTACGCGTGCCAATTGCTGAGGATCGCACCCGGCGCCATCGACGAACACATGATCGCCCACTTCCCGGCGCCCGGTAGAGCGAAAATGTTCGGCTTGATCGAATATGAAAACGGTACTTCGATGTTTGCCGTCGGTGCATTGGCCGGACTCGAGCCGCCCGGCCTTCCCGCCGAAATGCTCGACTTCGCAGCCGATTTGGCGCCCACTCACGTGCTACAAGCGGTTAAGGCTGCGCAGCCGCTCGGCGACGTAGCGCACCATCGCGTCCCATCCAACCGGTGGCGGCGCTACGACAAAATGCGCCGGACACCCGACGGTCTACTGGTGTTTGGCGACGCGATTTGCAGCTTCAATCCCATTTACGGACAAGGCATGACGGTCGCCGCCATCGAAGCAACCGTGTTACGGGACTGTCTGCGCCGCGGAGAGCGCGATCTGCCACGACGGTTCTTTCGCGCCAGCGCCAAGAAGGTGCGGATCGCCTGGCAGACGGCCGTCGGTTCCGACCTGGCGCTTCCGGAAGTGGCCGGACCACGGCCGCTGTCGATGCGCATCACCAATGCCTACCTGGATCGGGTGATGACCGCCGCCGAAACCGATGCCACCGTGGCCGGGCACTTCATGCGAGTCATCGGAATGATCGATCCACCTGTTCGGCTCTTGCGCCCGAACGTGCTGCTGCGCATCGCGCGGGCTAATCGGTCTCGGCGGCCCCATCCGGAGCGGCCCGCTCCAGCAGCCGCCGGGTCGGAGCGCGACGTGGTGGACACCGGCGTGCGGCCGTTTCAGTGACCTACCGGCGCCGTGGTCAGCCTCTCGTGGACCAGCGCTTTCGCGCCGTGGCCGTTGCGGCTACCGGACAGCAGCGCGTGGACAAGTTGGCGTGCCCCAAGGATCCGGGTAACGACGAACGCCTTACGGTCGACCCGTTTCGCGCGCACCAGGTGGAGCACAGCGCCAGGGGCCGCCAACAGCAGAGCTCCCGTGCGGCGCGCATGAACTCGATGCGGCGAACATTCAAGGCTGACCAACCCGTTCAGCCGAGTCGCTGCGCGAACGGTCCGACCCGCTCGATGAACCGGTCGAAGAACACAGCCGGATCGACTCCAACACCGATCAGCGCGTTGGGTTTTCGACCCCAGCGCCCCGACCAGTCGGTCACTGTCATGCCGCGGGTCAGCGTCCCCGTCAGCTCGACATCCACCGTGGCCGCTCGGGTGGCGAGCAGCTGTGGGTCCAGTGCGACCGCCGCGGCCAACGGATCGTGCAGATGCGCCTGGTAACCGTGGCCGAGGTCGTAGTAGGACTCCAGGTAGAACCGCGTCGCGTCCTCGATCACCCGAATCAACCGGTTGGACGCCGAGGACCGGGTGCCCCGCTCATCGTGAACGCTCAGCACGTTTGTCGTAGTGTGCGCAGCTGCCGCCAGTCTCCCCAGGATTTCCGGTGTTATCGAGATGTTCCAGGTCACGTCTAGGCCACACAGAATCGGAAGCGATTGCTGCTCAGCGCCTTCCGCCTCTGCTGGGGACCAGGCGGCGAACACTTCGGCCGCCGCCTCCGGATCCACGCCGATGTTCCATTCCGCCACTGGATTGGTGTTGCCGCGGTAGTCATAGGCGCCACCCATGATCACCAGCCGGCGCACCAGCGTCGGCAGCGCCGGTTCCTTGCGCAGCGCCAACGCCAAGTTGGTCAGCGGACCGGTGGCCAGCCCGATCAGCTCTCCCGGATGGGCACGCGCCGCCTTGACCCACGCTGTCGCCGCATCGTCGCCGGTGAGCCGTCGATCGGTCGGCGGCAACTCCGCGTACCCCAAACCCCTTGGTCCGTGGACTTTCCCGACCGGAAGCGCGGCGGAGTTCAACGGATGATCGACACCTTTCGATACCGGCACGCCGTCGATCCGGCACAGCTCGAGCAGGCCGAGGTTGTTCTCACACACTTGATCCACCCCGACGTTGCCACCGGTGGAGGCGATGCCGATCAGCTCGGCCTCCGGGCTGGCCAGTAGATAAATCAGCGCAATCGCATCGTCTACACCGGTGTCGACGTCGGCGAAAACCGGTGCGGCGGCCACTGCGGCAACGATACCGGGACGCGAGTTGCTCAGGCCGTGAAGGTGATCACCAGCGGTAGAACGACTTCGCATGCGAGGCATGGCGTGCGCGCAGGTCCTGTCGGCGGCACACAACTCGCAGCATTTCCGCAGGTCACAAAAATCGTAAACCGGCCCGTGGTCCGGCGAAAACGGCATACGGTGGCTCTACCGAGCGGCCCAAGAATCCTCCAAGGCGTTCGCTTCATCCTTTGCTTCCCTGGCTTGGGGTCGGCACGGAACGTTGACGACAGCGATTCGCGGAAGGTTCGCAATGGACGATAAAGAACACCGCGAAAGCGATGACGGGGCGGTGACGAGTAAAGCGGCGCCCGGGAACCCACTCGGGTTGGGGTTGGTCCTCGTCGGCGCGGCTGCCCTGGCTGTCTCGGTGTTCTTGCCGTTGCTGCAACCGGCCGGCGGGTTACCAATCGTCGGGAAAAACACCCTGTTCCAGGAAATCGGCTGGCATTTGCTTTTGCTCCCGTTGTTTATTGCCCAGTTTGGCTACAACGCTAGCCAGGGCAAGCGGCTTGGCCAGTGGTTCGTCTTCGTCTCGTGTGCTGTCGCAGCGGTGGGCATTGTCTTGTTAGCCAACGACAAGGGCCTGCGGACTCTTTACCCTGTCGGTTCCGGCGGAGCCGTCGATACCTCCCAGCCTGGGTTGGTCACCAGCCTGGGCATCGCGATCTATGTTGCGGGCGCGGGCGTCGCCGTGGCATTCATAGGTGCGCTGGCGCTCGTTCAGAGTGCAGGCAAAGAAGTAGCGAACGTCGGACCCGCCCGTCAGCGGAACATTGGCATGCACGAAACGCGCGTCCCGGCGGAGGGAACCCCACAGCCGGAACACGCGGCGCTAGAAGCGGAGTCGTCAGCGACAGAAGTCGAAACACATGCTGCTGAGGCGCAGGCACGCGCCATCCGCTCACCCCTGCAGTCGACGTGGCCGCTGATCGCGGCGATCGTGGTGGTCGTGGCCGCAGTCGCCGGCTACCTCCTTTTGCGCCAGCCCTCCACCACCTCGCAGCCCTCCACCACCTCGCAGCCCCCCACCAAGCTCACTCCGGCGCAGGCCGCGCTAGGACGTCTGCTGCTCAGCCCCGACCAAATCAACACCGCGATGGGCATCACCGGGTTGACGGTCGGGGGAACCACCGGCGCGTTGGGCGAGGTTGCCTCGAAGGTGTCGGACAAGGCCTGCCAACCCATAGCCAGCCCGGCGGAAGCCGAGGTCTATGACGGCAGCGGGTGGAGTGACCTGCTCGGACAGGAGCTCCGCGAGCCCGGCAACACTTACAGGCATGGTGTCGACCAGTTTGTGGTGTCGTTTCCCTCCGCGCAGGATGCGGGCGCGTTCTTCACCGCCTCCGCCCAACAGTGGCCGGCCTGCGCCAACCGGCAGTACACCATCGCCATGATGGGCCAGGATCTGGTGCACAGCGTGGGGCCGGTCTCCAACACCAACGGCACCCTGAGCGTCACCAACACCCAAAAGGCCGGCAATGGAGTTTATACCTGTCAGCGGGCGCTGACCGTGGCCAACAACGTCGTCATCGACGTCGCGGCGTGCAGCCTCAACCAGTCCGACGCCCCGTCCGACTCCCCGTCCGACGCCGCGATCAACATCGCTCATCAGATCGCCGCCAAAGTACCGGTCGGCAACAACAACCCCGCACCATCAACCGCACCGGAAACCAACATCACTGGCCCGACCGCCGCACCTCCCGTCGCAGAGAGTGTGCTGGACGGGCTGCTGCTCAGCCCCGACCAAATCAACACCGCGATGGGCACCACCGGGATGACGGTCTCGGAAACTTATACCGCGTTGGACGACGGCAGGGGTTACCTGTCGGGCGGGAATTGCCGACCAATATGGGGCACAAGGGAAAAAGAGGTCTATGGCTGGGGGTCGGGCGGTGTGCGCGGCCAGGGGTTCAAGGAGCCCGGTGACACTAAGACTCATTTTGTCGATCAGAGTGTCGTGGCTCTTTCCTCCGCGGATGACGCGCGCGCATTGTTCGCCGACTCCGCCCAAAGTTGGCCGGCGTGTGCCAACCGGCAACTCACCTACTCCAAGGCCGGCCAGCCCGATCAGGTGTGGAGCGTGGGGCCGGTCTCCAACACCAACGGGATCCTGAGCACCACCAAAACCGAAGAGGGCCACAATGGTTCGACGTGTCAGCGGGCGCTGACCGTGGTCAACAACGTCGCGATCGACGTCGTCGCGTGCGGCGGCTCCCCCGCCGGCGCCGCGGTCAACATCGCGCATCAGATCGCCGCCAAAGTGCCCACAACGTAGTGCAAGGCGCGAGCGGATAGTTGATCGGCGTCTGCTTGTATCTGCGATATCGCAACGCTTGCCGTCACGTGCGCGCTGGCCGATGCAACTACTCACACCTCGCCGCGGTCGCTCAGGCGTCGCAGGCTTGGTCCGCTGGCTGGCGACTACCAGTGCACTCCGGGAACCAGTCGCACGGCTCGCTTGATCGGTCCGGGAACCCTCATTCGGGCAACAGCGGCGCGTGCCGGGCGCTTCGGTCGACGCGAAGACTGCTGGTTCACAACAGGTTTCGAGGCGGGCTCGCCACGCGCTGCCGCTGAATCCGGATATCCGAGGTAGAGCTGATGCAGGATCCGTCGCGACAGCTTGGGGGTGAAGTAGTTTCCGGCTTCGGCAAGGGTGCCCACCGGGGTGTCGATACGGGCGGGCTTGTCGACCAGCCCGCGCACCACCATCGCCGCGGCATGCTCGGCGCTGATCGGCGGAACGGGGTTGAGCCGCCGCGACGGCACGATCATCGGGGTGGCCACCAACGGCATGTGGATATTGGTGAACGTGATGTGGTCGGAAAGCGTCTCGGTGGCCACCACTTCGGAGAACGCGTCCAAGGCGGCCTTGGTCGGCAGATACGAACTGTACTTAGGGCTGCGGGCCTGCACGCCGGCGCTGGAGACGTTGACGACGTGACCGAACCGGCGCTCACGCCAATGCGGTAGCAGCGCAAGCACCATCCGCACCGCGCCGAAGTAGTTGACCGCCATGACCCGTTCGTAGTCGTGGAACCGGTCGGTGGCGTTGACCACCGAGCGGCGGATCGAGCGGCCGGCGTTGTTCACCAGGTAGTCGACGTGGTCGAAGCGGCCCAGGATGTCCTTGACCGTGTGCTCCACCGAGTCGGAGTCGGTGACATCGCAGGTGAAGGCGTAAGCCTGGCCACCGTTGGCGCGGATGTCGGTGACCAGGTCGTCGAGCGCCTCACCGTTGCGCGCCAGCGCGAATACCGTTGCGCCCCGCTCGGCGATGGCGATTGCCGCGGCCCGTCCGATGCCGCTGGACGCGCCGGTGATGATCACGTGGCGGCCGACCAGTGCTCCGGCCGGATCGTTGCGGCGGGCCCGGTCGGGGTCTAAATGCTCGGCCCAATAACGCCACAGCTTGGGGGCGTAGCTGGCGAACTCGGGAACCTCGATGCCGGTGCCGTGCAATGCGTTTCGCGTGTTGTCGGAGATGAACGTGGGCGCCAGGTCGACGACGTCGAGAACCTCGGCGGGAATGCCCAATTGGGTGGCCGCCATGTTGCGCCACACCTTGGCCCGCCCGCGCACCTTCATCACGGGTGCGGCGACCGACCGCGGCAGCGATCCACGCAGTGGCGGCAGCCCGGCCGCGGCGGCGATCCCGCGGTAAATACCCCGCAGCCCAATGGTTTTCGGTGCGGTCAGGTGGAACGTCTGGCCGTCCCGACCGTCCGCGTGCATGAGTGCGACCAGCGCGTCGACGACGTAGTCGACCGGCACGATGTTGGTGCGGCCGGTGTCGGGCAGCATGATCGGGGTGAACTTGGGCAAAACCGCCAGCTTGGCCAGTACGCCGAAGAAGTAATACGGTCCGTCGATCTTGTCCATCTCACCGGTGCGCGAATCACCCACCACCACCGCCGGACGGTAGATCCGATGGCGCAGGCCGATCGCCTCACGCACCAGCAGCTCGGCTTCGAACTTGGTCTGGTGATAGGGCGTCGGCAGCGGTTGGCCGACGTCGAAATCAGACTCGGTGTACTCACCGCGGAATTCTCCAGCCACCGCGATCGACGACACGTGGTGCAGGGTCGCGTCGAGCTTGCGCGCGAGTTCGATCACGGCGCGGGTGCCCTCGACGTTGGCGATCCGCTGCTCGGGCTCCGGGGCGGTGATGTCGTAGATCGCCGCGCAGTGCACCACATGCTCGACGTTGCCCAACTCGGCGGTGGCCTCGTCGGTCAACCCGAGATCGGGCTCGGCCAAGTCGCCGACCAGTGGTTTTGCTCGTTCACCCCACGGCTCGGCCAGGCGTTCGAACCGGCCCAGCGACGGACGGCGAACCATCACCCACACTTCGGCGTCCGGCCGCTCGCCCAGCAGACGTGAGACCACTCGGCGCCCGATAAACCCGGTACCGCCGGTAACGACATAGCGCATGCAAGCCATGGTGGCCCTTGGTGCCGTCGCACGTCAACGCAGTGTGACGCGATCGGCGATTACCGGGGTTTGCGGTCTCATCACGTGGCCGCCTGGCTTAAACCTTGACGAGTCTGCGCCGACAGCGCATATTCATCATATGATGACTTCATCGGGCGATGAATTCTTCGGACTCGGTGCGATGTCTCGCTTAGACGAGCCATCAACATGACCGCCTCGCGGCTCAAGCGTGGTTTCCTATGGCTGCTCAACCACACCCTCAATCCGGTCACCGAGCGCGCGGCTCGTTCGGGGCACGGCCCATTCTCGCTGGTCCGGCACGTCGGACGCCGAACCGGCCGGGCCTATGAAACGCCGATCATCCTGGCTTCGGTCGACGGCGGCTTCGTCGCCGAGCTCACCTACGGGACCGCGGTGTCGTGGTACAAAAACGTGCTTGCCGCCGGCCGCTGCGTTGTCGTTGTCAAAGGCGTCGACTATCCGATCGATCGCATCGAACCGTATTCGGTCGCGGCTGGCCTGCGCGCGTTCGGCTTTCCGCGAGCGCTCATTCTGCGTGTGCTGCGCCGGCGCGAATTTCGCTTTCTGCATGTCGACCAGCAACTACGAATCGGAAAGGACCCTCGGTGACCGGATATTTAGCCGCTCTGGCGATCGTGCTCCTGCTTGGCACGGTATTAACACGAGTGCTGCTGCTACGACGGGCAGGGACACAGGCGATGCACTTCGGCGACCTAGACAAGACGGACTTCTTGATCCCGCCGGTGGCGCTGTTCTACTTCTATACGATCTTTGCTGCCGCGTTCAATTGGCCCCTGGTCAGCACTCAGACGGCCTTCCACTCCAACGCCATTGCCTGGATCGGTGTCGGACTGTGCTTCATCGGTCTGCTGGTTTTGTTTCTGAGCCTGGTGTCATTCGGCAGGAGTTTCCGGGTCGGCATCGACGTCGACCAGCCCGATAAGCTGGTGACCACAGGCATATTCGCCATCAGCCGCAATCCGATTTACGTTGGGTTCGCGCTCGTGTTGGTCGGTCAGTTCCTGGTGTTTCCCAACTGGATTCCGTTGGTCTACCTTGCCGCTGGGGTCTTACTCTTCCACCGCCAAGTGTTGCGGGAGGAAAGTTTCATGCGGCAACACTACGACCAGCAATACGCGGACTATTGTCGACGAGTTAGACGGTATTTGTGAGGCCTCGGAACAACGAGCACGACCGTTCCGCTACGACCGTGAGCGTGACGGTATCCGGGTAGTAGTCACTTCGTCGTCGTCCCACAGCAGCAGTTGACGGACTGCGGGGCGCGATCCGTAGGGCCGAAGCATGGAGCTGGCCGGACGCGGGCGCACCCGTTGCGGCCACCAGAACCAGCGCCCGAGGATCGCGGCGATGGACGGCGTCATGAACGAGCGCACGATCAGCGTGTCGAACAGCAGTCCCAGGCCGATGGTGGTTCCCACCTGACCCAAGATTCGCAGATCGCTGACGATGAAGGAGGCCATGGTCGCGGCGAACACTAGGCCCGCGGAGGTCACCACCGAGCCGCTACTGGCCATCGCGCGGATAATGCCGGTATTTAGTCCGGCGTGAATTTCTTCTTTGAACCGGGAAATCAGCAGCAGGTTGTAGTCGGATCCGACGGCCAACAGGATGATGATCGACAGCGCCAGCACAATCCAGTACAACTTGATGCCGGAAATATCCTGCCAGACCAGCACGGAGAGCCCGAAAGAGGCGCCTAGCGAAAGCGCGACCGTGCCGACGATGACGATCGCAGCGATCAGGCTCCGGGTGAGGATCATCATGATGAGCAAAATGAGGCTCAGCGCGGCTATTCCGGCGATCATCAGGTCGTAGAGGGCGCCGTCTTGGACGTCCTTGTAGGTCGCGGCGGTGCCGGCGAGATAGATGTTGGAGCCCGCCAACGGGGTGCCCTTCACGGCCTCTTTCGCCGCGTTCCTGATCGCGTTGATATGCGAGATACCTTGGGGGGTGGCGGGATCACCTTCATGGGTGATGATCATGCGAGCCGCCTTGCCGTCCGGCGACAGAAACAGTTTGAGGCCGCGTTTGAGCTCGGCGTTGGCGAAAGCCTCCGGAGGCAAGTAGAAGGAGTCGTCGTTCTTGGCGGCGTCATAAGCTTGGCCGAGAGCGGTCGCGGTATCGGTGTTAGCCCGGGTTTGGCCGTTGATCCCGGAGTTGGTGGCGTAGTTGGATAGCGTCAGCTCCAGGTTCTTTGACTGGTCGGCGATTTGGGGCGGTAGCAGCTTCACCAATTGCTGCTGGCCCGCATCCAATTTATCCAAACTTGCCGACAGTGTTGCAAACTCTTCAGCGAGCTGGTCGATAGTATCGATTGATTCAAATACGTTTCTGAACGCATAACAGATCGGGATATCGTAGCAGTGCTTTTCCCAATAAAAGTAACTGTGAATCGGCCGGAAGAAGTCGTCGAAATTCGCGATCTTATCGCGCAGGTCACTGATTATGGCCAATGTATCGTGAAAGCCTTGTGTCTCGTCGTGCGTCGAGGCGGCGAGAGTTTTCTGCAGCGCATACTGCTGGTTCAAGATGTTGACCGTATCCTTCAGGGTGTCGGCCTGTTTCATCAAGTCGTCTGCGCGGTCTTTCTGGTACTGCAGGTTCTCGATGTTGCCGATGCTTCCCGCGCTGATCTGGAAAGCCAGGGAAGTGTGGTCGAGCGGGGTTCCCAACGGCCGGGTCATGGACTGCACCTGGGCAATGCCGCCAGTGTGGAAAACAGCTTTCGCCACTCTTTCCAGGTTGATCATGTCGGCCGGATTACGCATATCGTGGTCGGTTTCGATCATCAGCAGTTCGGGATTGAGCCGGGATTTTGAAAAATGCCGGTCCGCGGCCGCGTAACCGATATTGGCCGGGGTCCTGGCGGGCATGTAGTCCTGGGCGTTGTAGCTGGTCTGGTATCCCGGCAAGGCGAGCAGACCGATAAGCGCTATTGCCACCGACACCGCGAGAATCGGTACGGGCCAGCGGACGATGGCCGTGCCGATGCGCCGCCATCCCCGGGTCTGCATGGCGCGCCTTGGTTCGAGGAGACCGAAATGACTGCCGACGGTAAGGACTGCTGGTGCCAAGGTGAGCGCCGCCAGCACTGCTGTGATGATGCCCAAAGCGGCGGGAATACCCAGGCTTTGGAAATACGGTAGCCGGCAAAAACTCAGACAGGCCACCGCGCCGGCAACGGTCAGGCCCGAGCCCAAGATAACGTGGGCCGTGCCGTGGTACATGGTGTAGAACGCTGTTTCCCGATCCTCCGCGGCGTGCCGGGCCTCGTGATAACGGCCGAGGAAAAATATCGCGTAGTCTGTCCCGGCGGCGATCACCAACAACGTAAGCAGATTAGTCGCATACGTGGAAAGTCCGATCAGCCCGGCGTTTCCGAGAAAGGCGACGATTCCGCGGGCCGCGGCCAATTCCAGAAGGACCGTGACAAGCACGAGGAACATGGTGACGACCGAACGGTAAACCCACAGCAACATCGTCACGATCACCAGCACCGTTACGATGGTGACCTTCACGATGCCTTTGCTGCCCACCTCGTACTGATCCGTGATGAGCGGCGCCGCGCCGGTGACATAGGCCTTGACCGCGGGCGGTGGTGGCGTGTGCGCGACGATATCGCGGACAGCGTCCACGGACTCGATGGATTTCGCCTCGCCCTGGTTACCATTCAGGTAAACCTGAACATACGCGGCCTTGCCGTCGTTGCTTTGCGAGCCTGCAGCCGTCAGCGGATCCCCCCAGAAATCCTGGATATGCTCGACGTGTTTGGTGTCTTGTTGGAGTTTGCGAACTAAGACGTCGTAAAAATGGTGGGCGTCGGCGCCGAGCGGCTTTTCGCCTTCCAAGAGGACCATGGCCGCACTATCGGAATGGAACTCGTGAAATACTTGGCCGATGTGTTTCTGCGCCTGCAGTGAGGCCGCATCGGGAGAGCTCAGCGACACGTTATGTGCTTTCCCGACCTCTTCCAAATTCGGTACAAAGATATTCGTTAGGGCGGCGAGGGCCACCCAGAACAGCAGGATCGGCACCGAAAGCCGGCGGATGGTGTGAGGTGCCCAAGGCCTGGGGGCGTGCAGGTGACTCATGCGGACTTCACCAGGCAGAACGTGTACGCGTTCACTGCGTTGACGATCCTTTCGTCCTTGATTTCACCGTCCACGGTGATGCGGCAGCCGAGTGAATCGCTGTTGCCCTGCGCCACAAGGTTGCTGAACGCGCCAGGCTGGGTCGTGACCATGGTCAACGTCCACGGCAGCGGCACGTTTGTCACTTTCTGCGGCTGAATATTGATGTCCACGTAGTTAATCGTCGCCACCTTCCCGGGTTCGCCAAAGACCTCGAGGGTGATGTGCTTTGGGTTGAAAGGCTGGGTTTGATCCGCGATGCCGCTGGCGGTGGACGTGACGTTGTGCGAGCCGAAGATCCCATGCAGCCGATAGACGCCGAAGCCGGCGGTCGCGACGACGGCGGCGGCGACCAGCACCATCCAATAACGTTTGACCAAGCTACTTAGTGAAATCGCTTTCACCCGTTGGCCTTTCGATAGCCGGTGGCACGACCGCCTGGCCACATTGCCGATGCTTCAAGCGCGGAGCGACAGATAGGACAGTACGGTACCGGACCGGACAGCACAAGAGACGCTAGCGTACACATTCGGGCAGTCACTCACTCGGTAGGTCGGATCAGGCTTGGCAGGATGACCTTGTCGACGAGAGCTTGCACAGTCTGCCGTGTCGGCGGCCGGCCGGGAAAGATCGACCGGAAGATCAGATAGTGGGGCAACAGATCCCAGAGTTCGTCGTTGATGGCGGCTTGGCCGATCTCACCGCGTTCAGCGGCCTGCTGAAGGATCTGGGCGATCAAGGCCTTCCGTTGCTCGATGAACTGCTGCGTCACGTCGTTGAGTGCGGGGTTGCGCGCCACCTCGACGAGCACAGCGCGAATGGTGCTGGCGTGCTGCTGACCCTGTTGGCAGATCAGCTCGCCCACACGCAGCAAATCGTCCCGCAGCGTGCCGGTGTCGGGCGGGATGGCGATCTGGCGGATGCCCTCGATGAACGCGGCCAACACCAATTCGGCCTTCGACGGCCAGCGCCG
>NZ_JBAPPI010000895.1:0-2931 GCF_049280035.1 Mycobacterium sp.
GGCCGGTCACGACGTGCTGGTGATCGACGCGGCGAACTTTCCCCGCGACAAGGCCTGCGGCGACGGGTTGACGCCGCGCGCGGTAGCCGAGCTGGAAAGGTTGGGGCTGGGCGACTGGCTGGATGCCCGAATCCGGCATCGCGGGCTGCGGATGAGCGGGTTCGGCGGCGAGGTGGAAGTCGACTGGCCCGGCCCGTCGTTCCCGTCGACCGGTAGCGCGGTGGCCCGCGTCGAGTTGGACGACCGGATCCGCAAAGTCGCCGAGAACGCCGGTGCGCGGATGCGGCTCGGCGTCAAAGCAGTTGGTGTGCATCATGATTCGTCGGCACGGGCGGTGTCGGTGACGCTGGCCGACGGGACCGAGGTCGGTTGCCGCGAGCTGATCGTCGCCGACGGCGCACGCTCGACGCTGGGGCGCGTTTTGGGCCGGCGCTGGCATCAGGAGACGGTGTACGGCATCGCCGCCCGCGGATACCTGGCCACACCGCGCAGCGACGAGCCGTGGCTGACCTCACACCTGGAACTGCGCTCGCCCGACGGAGCCGTGCTGCCCGGCTACGGCTGGATCTTCCCGCTGGGCAACGGCGAGGTGAACATCGGCGTGGGCGCGCTGTCGACCTCCAAGCGGCCGGCCGAGCTGGCGCTGCGGCCGCTGATGTCGTATTACACCGACCTGCGCCGCGACGAGTGGGGGTTCAGCGGCCAGCCGCGCGCGGTGTCCTCGGCGCTGCTGCCTATGGGCGGCGCGGTGTCGGGGGTGGCCGGCCGGAACTGGATGCTGATCGGCGACGCCGCCGCCTGTGTCAACCCGCTGAACGGCGAGGGCATCGACTACGGGCTGGAGACCGGGCGGCTGGCCGCGGAAATGCTCGACAGGCTCGGCTCAGGTGATCGGTCGAAGGCATGGCCGCAACTGCTGCAATCCCATTACGGGCGCGGGTTTTCGGTGGCACGCCGGCTGGCGTTGCTGCTGACGTTCCCGCGGTTCTTGCCGGCGACCGGCCCGATCGCGATGCGCTCGACGGCGCTGATGGGCATCGCGGTGCGGGTGATGGGCAACCTGGTCACCGACGACGACGCCGACTGGGTCGCTCGAGTGTGGCGCGGCGGCGGGCTGGCCTCGCGGCTGATCGACCGTCGAAAGCCGTTCAGCTAGGCGGCTTGTAGGCGGCATGCAGCGCGACGATGCCGCCGGTCAGGTTGCGCCACCGCACTGCCGACCATCCGGCGCGGGCAATTTGATGCGCCAGCGCGGGCTGGTCGGGCCAGGCCCGAATCGACTCGGCAAGGTAGACGTACGCGTCCGGATTGCTTGACACGGCCCGCGCTACCCGCGGCAATGCCTGCATCAAGTACTCCTTGTAGGCCGTGGCGAACAGCCGATTGGTGGGCGTGGAAAATTCGCACACCACCAATCGCCCGCCCGGCCGAGTGACCCGGGCCATCTCGCGCAGCGCCGCGTCGCGGTCGGCGATGTTACGTAGCCCGAAGCTGATCGTGACGGCGTCAAACACGTTGTCGCCGAATGGCAATCGGGTCGCATCACCGGCGACCTTCGGCACGATGCGCGCCCGTCCGGCTGCCAGCATTCCGACCGAAAAGTCCGTCGCCACGCACCACGCCCCGGAGCCGGCCAGCTCGACCGTCGACACCGCGGTGCCCGCGGCCAGGTCCAGCACCTTCTGACCCGACCCGATGTCCAGCGCCAGCCGGGTGGCGCGACGCCAGTACCGGTCCTGGCCCAGCGACAGCACGGTGTTGGTCAGGTCGTAGCGCCGGGCGACGCTGTCGAACATCGACGCCACCTCGCGAGGATCCTTGTCCAGGGTCGCGCGGCTCATGACGCTGAACCTACCTGTGCCGGGGAATGCGCGGCCGACGGATGCGTTGCATAACGGCGTGAGTGAAAAAGTCTGGTTCATTACGGGTACATCGCGCGGCTTCGGACGTGAATGGGCGATCGCCGCGCTGGAGCGGGGCGACAAGGTCGCGGCCGCTGCGCGGAATACCGCGACGCTGGCCGACCTGGTGGACAAGTACGGCGACGCGATCCTGCCGATCCAATTGGACGTCACCGATCGCGACGCGGACTTCGCCGCGGTCAAGCAGGCGCACGATCACTTCGGCCGGCTGGACATCGTCGTCAACAACGCCGGCTACGGCCAGTTCGGCTTCATCGAGGAACTGTCCGAACAAGACGCACGCGACCAGATCGAAACCAACGTGTTCGGCGCGCTGTGGATCACCCAGGCCGCGTTGCCGTATCTGCGCGAGCAGCGCAGCGGGCACATCATCCAGGTCTCGTCGATCGGCGGCATCACGGCGTTTCCGTTGGTCGGTATCTACCACGCCTCGAAGTGGGCGCTGGAGGGTTTCTCGCAGGCACTGTCCCAAGAGGTCGCGTCATTCGGGGTGCACGTCACACTCATCGAGCCGGGGGGGTTCGACACCGACTGGTCCGGCTCGTCGTCCAGGCGCGCCGATCCACTACCCGCGTACTCCGAAGTGCATGCGGCGACCGAGGCCGTACGCCAGCAGCGGTGGGTCGCGCCGGGCAATCCGAAAGCCTCCGCGGCGGCGCTACTGAAAGTTGTTGACGCCGAAGAGCCGCCGCTACGGGTGTTCTTCGGTGCGGCGCCGCTTGGGCTGGCGCGCGAAGACTACGAAAACCGGTTGCGCACTTGGGAAGAGTGGCAGCCCGTTGCGGAGTTGGCGCAGGGGTAACTGCGTTCAGGCCGCGACTGCACGGCGGTTGCCCAGTACCGCCTCGTAGTGACCCAGCAACTCGTCGCAGATGACCGGCCAGGTGCGAGCGAGTACGCTGCGCCGGGCCGCCAACGCGTAGCGCTCGCGTTCCGAGACCAGGTGCGCGACAGCCTCGGGTAGCCGCGCCTCAAACTCGTTGACTCCCAACAGCAGTCCGGTGCGCCA
>NZ_JBAPPI010000896.1:0-2200 GCF_049280035.1 Mycobacterium sp.
TATTTGCACCGGCTGGCGCTGCGGCCCGGACTGTTCGATCGGCTGGGCGGCGACCTGGTCAGCCAACCCAGCGTTGAATTACTCCGCGCGGTAATCACCACCCATCTGGACGCCGTCGAGTTGGGCAAGGAGTCGCTGCACGCCACGCTGGTCGTGCGGATCATGGAATACGTCCGCGCCCACTTGCGTGAATCCGACCTCAGCGCCGGCCGCATCGCCGCCGAGCACCACATATCGGTGCGCCAGCTCTACCGAATCCTGGCCGACGAAGGCATTTCGCTCGGAGACTGGATCCGCGCGCGACGACTCGAGGAATGCCGCAAAGACCTAACCTCCACGGGCGCAAATGATCCCGTCTTCGTGGTTGCCCGCCGGTGGGGGTTCACCGACGCCTCTAGTTTCGCGCGTATGTTCCGGGCCACGTTCGGCATGTCGCCGCGCGAATGGCGTGAGACCAACCGTCACCGACCTCACTGAGCGTCAAGGCGCACGAGGCTGCCTCGTCGTGTGCCAAAGGGCTGTGCACCATCTGCCAGATCTGGGTGAGGTCGCGCATTTTGTGCCCACACCGACCTAGCGTTGGAGTCCGCACCTCCCTGTTGCGAGGTGTGGCCAAATCCAATGATGGGGCAGATCATGGCGGACCGCGACGGTCAGCCGGCCCGGGAGCCCATCGGAGCGTCGCTGTCGTCGGGGTCCGCGTCGGCCGTGCCGCAACTCAGCGGGGCCCAGTTCGATCGGATGACGGCCTACGGGGCGGCGCAACCGGTGCAGGTGGGCGACGTCGTGTTCGGCCCCGGCGACGTCGACTACGACTTGATCCTGGTCGAGTCGGGGTGGATCGAGATCGTCAGCCCGGCCACCGGCGAGGAGCCAGAGTCGGTGGTCGCCCGGTACGGCCCCGGGGGATTCCTGGGCGAGCTGAACTTCCTGACCGGGCAGACCGCCTATCTGATGGCGCGGGTCACCGAGGCGGGCCGGATCCATCGGATTACGCGAGGGCAGTTTCGTCGGTTGATGGCCGCCGAACCCGACCTGTCCGACATTTTGGTGCGCACATTCCTGGCCCGCCGCGACCTGTTGCGTGAAGGACCCGCGGCCCGCGCCATCGCCATCCTCGGCAGCGAGTTGTCGGCGGACAGCCTCGCGCTGCGGAGCTTCGCCGCCCGTCAACGCCTGGCCCACCTGTGGGTTGACGCCGACAGCGCCGCAGGCCGGGCGTTGGCCGAATCGACGCAGATCACCGCGGCGGATCTGCCCGCGGTGATCACCGGCCACCAGGTGCTGCGCCGCGCCACCACCGGGCAGATGGCCCGGGCCCTCGGATTGGCGTACCGCCACATCGGAACCAAACCCGTGGACCTGACCGTGATCGGCTCAGGCCCGGCCGGGCTGGGCGCCGCGGTCTACGGCGCCTCGGAAGGACTAAACACCGTCGTCCTGGACGCGGTCGGCGTCGGCGGGCAAGCCGCCGCCAGCTCCCGCATCGAGAACTATCTAGGCTTCCCCTCCGGGCTCAGCGGGCAGGAGTTAACCCAACGCGCGGCCTTGCAGGCGATGAAATTCGGCGCCCAGCTTTCGAGCCCGTGTCGGGTGGTCGACTTGGACACCGAAGGAGCCCACCTGACTGTAATGCTTACTGACGGCACCACCATCGAGTCCCGCGCCGTGCTGATCGCCACCGGAGTGCGCTACAACACGTTGCCACTGGAGCGCTGGATAGAATTCGAAGGAGCGGGAATCTATTACGCCGCAACGGAACTGGAAGCTCGCGCGTGCCGCACCGAACCGGTGACAGTGGTCGGTGGGGCGAACTCCGCCGGCCAGGCCGCCCTCTACCTGGCATCGCGGAACTGCCAAGTGACTGTGGCGGTGCGTGATTCAGACGTGGCCGCCACCATGTCGTCGTATCTGTTGGCACGGCTGATGGCCGACCCCCGCGTCACGATCCGAGCCAACACAGAAGTCACCGGCCTGTCCGGTGGGTCGTCATTGCAACGAGTCACCCTCACCGACAATTCCACCGGTGACGTATCGGAACACCCGTGCGCCGGCCTGTTCTGCTTCATCGGAGCCCGACCGGCAACCGAGTGGCTTTCCGACCTTACCCTCGACGGGAGGGGTTTCATCCGTACCGACGCCCAGCTGGACCCCGAAGAACTCGGCGCCACCTGGACAGCGCTGGGGCGCCCACCACTGC
>NZ_JBAPPI010000897.1:0-9175 GCF_049280035.1 Mycobacterium sp.
GTGCGCGGCGACGGGGCCCGGGTGGGTCAAACCCATATCGACATCGAGGTCACCAGCATGCTGCGTCCCAAGGAAATTCAGTCCCGCATCCGCGCCGGCGCATCCGTCGAGCAGGTGGCGGCGGCCGCCGGGGTGGATATCGAGCGCGTTGAGAGGTTCGCTCACCCGGTGCTGCTGGAACGCTCGCGCGCTGCCGAGCTGGCAACTGCCGCACACCCCGTCCTCGCCGACGGTCCCGCGGTGCTGACGCTGCTGGAAACCGTCACGTCGTCGCTGCTGGCGCGTGGCCTCAATCCGGACATCACCACGTGGGACGCCTGGCGTAACGAGGATGGCCGCTGGACGGTCCAGCTGGGCTGGAAGGCGGGGCGTTCCGACAACCTCGCCCATTTCCGCTTCTGCCCGGGCGCGCACGGCGGAACGGTCACCGCCGTAGATGATGGGGCCAGCGAGCTGATCGATCCCAACTTCGACCGTCCGCTGCGGCCGGTGGCCCCGGTCGCCCAGCTCGACTTCGAGCAGCCCGCACCCGCACCAGTGGAAAGCCCGACGGTCGAACCCAAGAGCGAGCCGACGCGCAGCCGGCGCGGCAAGCCACCGGTACCGGCATGGGAAGACGTGTTGCTGGGTGTCCGGTCCGGCGGTCAGCGCTAGCGGAACAGCTCCATCGACACCAAAGTCAACCAGCCTGCTGTCACACCCAGTCCGACGCCCAGCACCAACCACCGCAGTACTGCGGTATGCCGCCATCCCCATAGCGTCGGCGCCAACCCCCCGGCCGCGACGATATTGAGCCCCACGGCCAACAACGGGTGCACCCGGATCAGCCCCAGTCCCAGCACCACGACGGCGACCCCGGTCACCGCGGCGACAAACCCGGCCACCGTCAAACCCGTTGCCCACGGCGTGGATTCGTCGGTCATCGATCGAGCCTAGCCCGCTCGTAGAAGGCCAGCGCCGCCGCGGTGGCGACGTTAAGCGAGTCGGTGCCGCGTGACATCGGGATGCGTACCCGCAGATCGCTTGTGTGCAGCACAGCGCGGCTCAAGCCCGGCCCTTCCGCGCCGACCAGCACCGCGACCCGCTCGTCACACACCGCCGCCATTGCCTCGGGCAACGATGTCGCGTCGGGGCTAGGGGTCATCGCTAATAACCGAAACCCCTTCTCGTGCAATGTCTTCAAGTCCGCCGGCCACTCGGTCGCCCGTGCATACGGCACCAGCAGGGCATGACCCATGGAGACCCGCACCGCACGGCGATACAGCGGATCAGCGCAGCCGCTGCCGAACACCACCGCATCGACGTCGAGCCCCGCGGCGTTGCGAAAGATCGCGCCCAAGTTCTCGTGGTCGTTGACGCCCTCGAGCACCACCACGGTTCGAGCGCCGTCGATTACCTGCGCGAGGCTGCGCTCGGGCGCACGACGCGCGGCGGCCAGCACCCCGCGGTTGAGATGAAAGCCGACCACCTCGGCCATCACCTCTGCAGACACCCGATAGAAGGGCGCGGGGTTACCGGCCAGATCTGCCGTGAGCTCGGCGAGCCTGCGGTCGGTGCCTAGGAAAGCTAGTGGCGTAAAAGGCGAGGCCAGCATGCGCTGCACCACCAGCACACCCTCGGCGATCACCAGCCCCTTGCCGCTCGGCAGGTCGGGCCGACGATCGATGCTGTTCAAATCCCGGAAAGAATCCAGCCGCGCGTCGGCCGGATCGGTGATATCGGTGACGACCACACCATCGATGCCGTCGGCGCGGTCAAAACTGGCTGGACTCAAGGGCTTTCGTCGACAAGGGCCAAGATCAGGTCGGCGGCACCGCGCAACGTATCGCGTTCGGCGCCGCCCAGGGTGTCGAGCCGCTGCGCGAGCCACTCCTGGCTGGCTCGGCGTTCGGCCTCAAGAAGTTCGGTGCCGGCAGCAGAGACCGAAACCAAAACCTGCCGACCGTCGTCGGGATGCGCAACGCGGTCCACGAAACCCAGGTCGGCCAACGAGGCGATTACCCGCGTCATCGACGGCGGGCGAACCCGTTCCCTGATAGCCAGCGCGCCCGGGGTCATCGGGCCGTAGTTGGCCAATGTCGCCAGCGCCGACAGCTGCGACAACGACACCGGGGACTGCGGCCGCCGAAACCGCAACTGCCGTGACAGCCGCATTACCGCCAACGACAGATCGCTGGCCAACCGGCTATCACTATCGATCACAGCGCGAACGTTACGACAGAACGTCCGATCGTCCACAGGGAATCACCGACTCGGGGCCCGCCAAGCATGCCCAATTGCCCGACTCTCCCCCGCAAGCGGGAGGTGCCCCCACCTCCGGCCGCGGCGCGGCCGGCATCGTCGTCGGGCTATGCCCAATTGCCCGACTCCTCCTCCGGCCGCGGCGCGGCCGGCATCGTCGTCGGGCTATCGTGAACCCGATGTCTGTCGAGCCAGGCAAAAGCCTCGATCCGCCAATGCTGCCCGCTGCGCTGCTGGACGTATGGCCGGTCATTGCCCTCGGCGCACTGGCCTGGCTGGTTGCCGCCGTGGCCGCGTTCGTCATACCCGCCCTGGAGACCTGGCGGCCGCTGACATTGGCCGGGCTGGGAATCGGGGTGCTGGGCACAAGTATCTTTCTGTGGCAGCGTGATGCTGCGCGCCGTGGCGCGCGTGGCGCACAAACCGGGTTGCAGTACCAACCCAACCCTGACCGAGAATAATGGCCCGAGCTAGGAGGTATGCGTCCAATGGCAGCGCCGCTGTTGCAAGCGCAAGTTGATATCAAGGCACCGGTCTCGAAAGTCTGGTCGCTGGTTAGCGATTTCCGCCGCATGCCCGAGTGGAGCCCGCAATGTCGGCTGATGCGGCCGCTCGGTCCGGTCCGCCACGGCACCCGCACCATTAACTTCAACCGCCGCAACTATCTGTTCTGGCCGACGACATGCACCGTCCTTGAAGTGATCCCGGACCAGAAGCTGGCATTTCGGGTCAACACCAATAACACGATCTGGAGCTACGAACTGCAGCCGATCCCCGAGGGAACCCGCGTGATCGAGAGCCGGCACGCCGAGAACGGGACGAAGCCGGTGTCGAGCATGGCCGTGAACACGCTTTTCGGCGGCACCACGAACTTCGAGCGGGAACTCGTCGACGGCATGAACGCCTCACTGGCCAAGATCAAAGCCGCGGCCGAGAACAGCTAGCTGAGGTCTGCGGGCTTCTCGGTGATATCGAGCACCCCGTCGTCGTAGGGGTCATACATCGGCGAGCCGCTGCCGGCGGGAGCCGGGGTGTCGGAATGCGCACCGCAACCGTATTCGGATTCGACCACGTGCCCATCCTCGGACAACTCGTTGCCGCATACCCCGAACATCGCGCCCAACGACCCGGCAAGCGGCAGAAAGAAACCGCAATCGCGGCATACCCGTTTAGTCGATTGCGCCATCTGCGAGGACGGGCCGTAGTCACCGTCGTGCCAGCGTTGCGCCGCCTCCGAGCGGCCCCACGCGCTCATCACTTGACGCCGTCCCAGACCGATTTCTACCGCGGTGTCGTCAACCTCCGGATCGCCGGTGGCAAGGTACCCGGGCACCAACCGCGGATCATCGGGCAGCGGCGCAAGCAGATCTCCTGGGCTGAGGTCGCCCGGCCGGATGCGCCGATCCCAGGGCACCCATTCCGGCGCCAACAATGACGTCGGGCCCGGCACCAGCACCACCTCACTGATGGTCGCATGATCAGCTCCGGGAAAAGCGGCCACGACGACGGCCCACTGCCAGCCCCGATAACCAGGCAATTGGGCTAGAAAACGGTGGGTTGCGCTGGTCGGATCTTCATAGCCGACACCGAGGTAGTCGCCCACCGTGTCGGCGCCACTGAACTCGACGATGGCCGCCCGCGCCGGCTCAACGGCACCGGTGAGGACGGTCGCCAACTCAGGCGACCACTCTTCGGTGGTCGCCGCAGCCGACTCCGGAGTGGGTCGGGTCACGTTGTCCGCTGTTTCCATACGCCCTTAATACTGCCGTAGAGCCGTGGTGTCCGGCCACACCGGCTGCCTACACATCGCATCGGCCGACATCTGTGAGAATTGGGGCATGGCTGGACGGCGGCGTGATCACCCGGATACCGGCCGGGCGTCTGCCGGCCGCCGGACCCGCACCGGGCCCGCGGCCGAGCACCCCGGCATGGCCAACTATCCAGCTGACGAGCCGGACTATCGGCGACGGGACCATCAACGCCGCCCGCCACCGATGCCCAGCGCCAACCGCTACCTGCCGCCGCTGCACCACCAGCCCGAGTCCGACCGTCGCAGTGCGCCACCACCTGGTGGCGCAGGCGCCGAGAGGGTCACCGTCACCCGCGCGGCCGCGCAGCGCAGCCGCGAAATGGGTTCGCGGATGTACGGGTTGGTGCAGCGCGCTGCCACCGCCGACGGCGCCGACAAGTCCGGGCTGACGGCGCTGACCTGGCCGGTGGTGGCCAACTTCGCGACCGACGCCGCGATGGCCGTCGCACTGGCCAACACGCTGTTCTTCGCCGCAGCCACCGGGGAGAGCAAGGACAAGGTCGCGCTCTACCTGTTGATCACGATCGCGCCGTTCGCGGTTGTCGCGCCGCTGATCGGTCCGGCACTGGACCGGCTACAGCATGGCCGGCGGGTCGCGCTGGCGGCGTCGTTTGCGCTGCGGACCGGGTTGGCGGTGGTGCTGATCAGCAACTACGACGGCGCTACCGGAAGCTTCCCCTCGTGGGTGCTGTATCCCTGCGCGCTGGCAATGATGGTGCTGTCGAAGTCGTTCAGCGTCCTGCGCAGCGCGGTGACACCCAGGGTGATGCCGCCGACGATCGACCTGGTGCGGGTCAACTCCCGGCTGACCATGTTCGGGCTGCTGGGCGGCACCATCCTCGGCGGCGGCATCGCCAGCGGAATCGAGTATGCCTTCGCCCGCCTGTTCCATTGGCCCGGCGCGTTATTCGTCGTCATTGCGGTGACTGTTGCCGGCGCCTTGCTGTCCATGCGAATTCCACGCTGGGTCGAAGTGACCGAGGGTGAGGTTCCCACCACCTTGAGCTATCGCGCCCGCCAACCGGGCAAAAGCTGGTCCGAGGAGTTCACCGGGGCGCTTCGACAACCGTTGGGCCGCAACATCATCACCTCGTTGTGGGGCAACTCCACCATCAAGGTCATGGTCGGATTCCTGTTTTTGTACCCGGCCTTTGTCGCCAAAGCGCGCGACGCCAGTGGGTGGGTGCAGCTCGGCATGCTGGGACTTATTGGCGCTGCGGCGGCCATCGGTAACTTCGCCGGCAACTTCGCCAGCGCACGGCTGCGGCTGGGCAGGCCCGCGGTGCTAGTGGTGCGCTGCAACGTGGCGGTGACCGTGGCGGCGGTGGCCGCCGCGGTGGCCGGCACGTTGCTGACCGCCGCGATCGCAACGTTGATCACCTCGGGGTCGAGCGCGATTGCCAAGGCCGCACTGGACGCATCGTTACAGGACGACCTGCCCGAGGAATCGCGCGCATCGGCGTTCGGGCGGTCGGAATCGACGCTGCAGCTGGCTTGGGTACTCGGCGGCGCGCTGGGCGTGTTGCTCTACACCGAGCTGTGGGTCGGCTTCAGCGTCGTTGCGGCGGTGCTGATTTTGGGGTTGGCGCAGACCGTGGTCAGCTTCCGCGGCGATTCGTTGATCCCCGGCCTGGGCGGAAACCGGCCGGTGATGGTCGAGCAGGAAGGTGGTCAAGGCGGCCACGATGCCGCGGCGGTCTCGTGGGAGTGAAGCCAACGGCGAAGTTGGGCATCGCGATGCTGCTCGCGGCTTTGCTGGTATTCGCAGCAGCGGCTGCGGGAGTCGGCGCCTGGGCGCTCTCCCGGGGGCGCGGTCCACTACACCCCGAGATCAGCGCGTATTCGCACGGTCAGCTGACCCGAGTCGGACCATATCGATACTGCAAAGTGCTCGACCTCAACGATTGCGAAAACCCAGGGGCGCAAGGCGAGTTGCGGGTGAATGCGCGTGATCCGGTCCAGCTTTCGGTGCCGCCGGCGATTGGCCGGGCACCGTGGTGGCTGCTGCGGGTCTATGAAGATGCGGTCAACCCAACGACGACCTTCTACCGGCCCGACAGCCGCCTGGCGGTCACCATCCCCACCGTCGATCCCAAGCAGGGGCGGCTGACCGGGATCGCCGTCCAATTGATGACTGTGGTCGTCGACCAGGCCGGCGAATTGCACGGTGCCCCTCATGCGGAATGGTCGGTGCGCACCGTCTGGGGCTAGGCGCCGTGGCCGACGGGGACCTGTTCGCCGGGAAGTGGCGGCCCCGGCGGTGTGCCGTGACCGAAGGGCTTGCCGCCCAATGCTTCCCGGCCATGCGGCGTCAACCAGTTGGCCAGCTCGGGCCCCTTCGGCACGATACGGGTCGGGTTGATGTCGGCGTGCACGATGTAGTAGTGCTGCTTGATTTGGACGAAGTCGACGGTATCGCCGAAACCCGGCGTCTGGAACAGGTCACGCGCATAGGCCCACAGCACCGGCATTTCGGAAAGTTTGCTTCGATTGCACTTGAAGTGCCCGTGGTAAACCGGGTCGAAGCGAGCCAAGGTCGTGAACAACCGGACATCGGCTTCGGTGATCGTCTCGCCCACCAGAAACCGCTGGTTTTCCAGTCGATCGCTGACCCAGTCCAATGCCGTGAACAACCTGTCGTAGGCCGCGTCGTAGGCCTGCTGCGAGCCTGCGAAGCCGCACCGGTACACACCGTTGTTGATTTCGGTGTAAACCCTTTTGTTGACCTCGTCGATCTCGTTCCGCAGCGGCTCGGGGTATAACTGCGGAGCGCCGTCGCGTTGGTAGGCAGTCCATTCCGTTGACAGGTCCAACGTCAGCTGCGCGAAATCGTTGGTGACCACAGCGCCCGTCGGCACGTCGACGATTGCCGGGACGGTGATGCCCTTGGGATAGTCGGGAAAGCGTTTGAAATACGCGTCCTGCAGGCGAGGGATCTTCAATACCGCGTCGACGCCACCCGGGTCGAGGTCGAAAGTCCAACTGCGCTTGTCATGAGTGGGGCCGCAAAATCCAATGGAGATAGCACTTTCCAGCCCCAGTAACCGTCGGACGATGATCGCGCGGTTGGCCCATGGACAGGCGCGCGCGACGATCAGTCGATACCGGCCCGGCTCTACCGGATAGTCGTCCCGGCCGTCGGCGGTGATGCGGGTCGCGATGTAGTTGGTGTCGCGGGTGAACTCGCCAGCCTCGGCGACGTATGTCATCTCAGGAGTCAGCCACGGTCAGGAACCGCCGAGCCAAGTCGCGCTCGGTGGATGCACCAGCTTCCCACTGCGCGATCCATGGTCCGGTGCCCTCGGACTCATCGACAATCCCGTCTTCTAACCAGGTGTAGCGACCCTTCAGCACGTTGCGCGCCAACGCGGCGTCGGTGCTGTCGGTGTTGGTCCACAACGCGCTGAACAGCGCCTCGACCCGCAAGGTGGCCTGCTGACAGAACGCCTCGGCGAGCTCGTAGGCCTCTTCGCCCTTGGCCGAGTCTGCTACCCGCAGGGCCTCGGCTCGCACGCACGCCGCCGACATCGCGAACAGTTCGGCGCCGATGTCCACCACCCGGAAGAGGAATCCCTGCTTTTGCTCCAGTGCCGCTTGCCAGCGCGCCATTCCGTAGAAGGTGTTGCGGGCCAGCTTGCGCGCGGAACGTTCCACGAATCGCAGATGTGTCGCCAATCGGCCGAACTCGCGATACGCCGTTGGCCGTTGACCCTCGCCGAAAACCAATTGCGGCAACCACTTCGCGTAGAACCCACTCGCCCCAACGGCTGCCTTGGCCTTTTGCCGCACGTCGGCCTTGGGATTCGCGAGATCGCCGGCTGCGGATAGGTGGGCGTCCACCGCCTCACGGGCGATCAACAGCCGCATGATCTCACTGGAGCCTTCGAAGATGCGGTTGATCCTCAGATCGCGCACCACCTGCTCCACCGGCACGGCACGCTCGCCGCGCGCCGCGAGCGACTCGGCAGTCTCATAGCCCCGGCCGCCGCGGATTTGCAACAGTTCGTCAGCCATCAGGCAGGCCATCTCGCTCGACCACAGCTTGGCCAGCGCCGCCTCGATCCGAATGTCGTTGCGGCCCTCGTCGGCCATCTGGCCGGACAGCTCCAACACCGATTCGAGCGCGTAGCTCGTTGCGGCCATGAACGAAATCTTTTCTGCGACGGCCGCGTGTTCGCCGACCGGTTTGCCCCACTGCACCCGCTCGCACGACCACTCCCGCGCAATTTTCAGACACCACTTGGCAGAACCGGCTGCGATCGCGGGTATCGAGAGCCGTCCGGCGTTCAGGGTGGTCAATGCGATCTTCAGCCCGTCGCCTTCCCGGCCGATCAGGTTTTCCGCGGGCACCCGGACGCGATGCAGCCTGGTGAGACCGTTTTCGATCCCGCGCAACCCCATGAACTTGTTGCGCCGCTCCACGGTGATGCCAGGTGAATCGGCCTCGACGACGAACGCGCTGATCCCGCCTCGGTGCCCATCGCTCTTGGGCACGGTGGCCATCACCACCAGCAGATCCGCGACCACACCGTTGGTCGTCCATAGCTTCACGCCGTCCAGTTCATAGGCTTGCCCGTCGTCGACCGGAGTCGCCGTCGAGGCCAGCCGCGCCGGGTCGGAGCCGACATCCGGTTCGGTGAGCAAAAACGCCGATATCGCCCCGGCGGCACACCGCGGCAAAAACTTCCGCTTCTGCTCTGGAGTTCCGGCCAGCTTCAGCGGTTCGGGTACCCCGATCGACTGATGCGCCGAGAGCAACGCACCCAGACTGGCATGCACGGTCGAAACCATCTGCAGTGCACGGTTATACGCGACTTGCGACATGTTCAGGCCGCCGTACTCGGACGGGATTTTCATGCCGAAGCAACCGAGCTCGGCAAGGCCTTTGACGTATTCATCGGGGATCTGCGCATCGCGTTCGATGACGCTTCCATCGATGGTGTCGAGGAACTCCCGCAGCTTGTCGAGGAACGCGCGGGTGCGCGCCTCGTCTGCGTCGCTTGGTTTGGGAAACGGGTGGACGAGCTCCAACGGAAAACGACCGAGAAACAGTCCCTTGGCAAAAGAAGGTTTGTCCCAACCACTTTCGCGGGACTCCTCGGCGAGAGCTCTCGCTTGTTCCTC
>NZ_JBAPPI010000898.1:0-14768 GCF_049280035.1 Mycobacterium sp.
GCCGACCGCGATCACCGTCACCACCAGCGCCGTCGCGGCCAATGCATACGCGGCGCCGGATTTCCAGTGGTCACGGCCCAGGCCGAGCTCGGCCCAGCCCAGACCGTTGAACCGCAATAACGCGACCAGGCCGACCGCCGCCACCGGGACCGTCGCAATGCCCGCCGCCGGCGTAGTGAAGTGTGCGATCAGGTTCGTCAGCGCCAGCACCACCACGACCAGCGCGACGTCAACGTAGACGCGGAACTGGTGCAGCGCCGAGAGCTGCGACAACAGCGGATGCGGTTCCGCGGCGCTCTCGTGGGCAGACATCTCACCAGGTTACTTGTTCCGCTCGCTCGACTCCCAGGTCCAGCCCGCGATATGCGGGTCGTCCTCGCCGTGCTCGCGGGTGTAGCGACGCGCGGCCAGCCGGGCATCGGCCATCTGCTGACGAAGCATGGCGGCTCGGCCGGCCAGCCCGTCCACCCGGTCGATGACGTCCATCACCAGGTGGTAGCGGTCCAGGTCGTTGAGCATCACCATGTCGAACGGCGTCGTCGTGGTGCCGCGCTCCTTGAACCCGCGCACATGCATGTGATGGTGATTGGCGCGGCTATAGGTGAGCCGGTGGATCAGCCACGGATAACCGTGGTACGCGAAAATGACCGGCTTGTCGCTGGTGAACAGGGCGTCGAATTCGTTGTCCGGCAAGCCATGCGGATGCTCGGAGTCCGGTAACAGGCGCATCAGGTCGACCACGTTGACCACCCGCACAGCCAAGTCGGGCAATTCGCGACGCAGAATGTCGGCGGCCGCCAACGTCTCTTGCGTCGGGATGTCGCCGGCACAGGCCAGCACCACGTCGGGTTCGGCTGTCGCGGTGCTCGCCCATTGCCAGATGCCCAGGCCGCGGGTGCAGTGGTCGATAGCGGACTCCATGTCGAGATAGGCCAGCGCGGGCTGCTTCCCGGCGACGATGACGTTGACGTAGTTGCGGCTCCGCAGGCAGTGGTCGGCCACCGACAGCAGGGTGTTGCCGTCCGGCGGCAGATAGACCCGCACGATCTCGGCGCGTTTGTTGGCGACCAGGTCGATGAACCCGGGATCCTGATGCGAGGCACCATTGTGGTCCTGACGCCAAACATGGGAACTCAGCAGATAATTCAGCGACGCGATCGGCCGCCGCCATGGCAGTTCGCGGCTAGTGGACAACCATTTCGCGTGCTGATTGAGCATCGAGTCGACGATGTGCACGAACGCCTCGTAGCAGTTGAACAGTCCATGCCGTCCGGTCAGCAGATACCCCTCCAGCCAGCCTTGGCAGAGGTGCTCGGAGAGCACCTCCATCACTCGGCCGGTCGGCGAGAGGTGGTCATCGTCGGGCATCGTTTCCGAAAGCCACACCTTGCCGGTCGACTCGTAGACCGCGTCCAAGCGGTTTGAGGCGGTCTCATCGGGGCCCATCAGCCGGAACCGGTCGCGGTTAGCGGCAATCACATCCCGCAGGAACGTGCCCAGCACCCGGGTGGCCTCGTGGGTCTTCGTCGCCGGCCGCGATACCTCGACCGCGTAGTCCCGAAAGTCGGGCAGGTCCAGGTCATGTAGCAGCAGGCCGCCGTTGGCGTGCGGGTTCGCGCTCATCCGGCGATCGCCGCCGGGTGCCAGTGCCCGCAGCTCCGCGCGCAGCCTGCCGGCCCCGTCGAACAACTCCTCGGGTTGGTAACTGCGCAACCACTCTTGCAGCTGTGCGCGGTGGGCGGGGTTGTCCCGCGTCTCGGCGAGGGGGACCTGATGTGCTCGCCAGGTGCCCTCCACCTGCTTGCCGTCCACCACTTGCGGTCCGGTCCAGCCCTTGGGAGTGCGCAACACGATCATCGGCCAGACCGGCCGTTCGGTTTTCCCGCCGCTGCGAGCTTCCCGTTGAATTGCGGCGATGTCATCGAAGGCCTCGTCCAGCGCGGCGGCGAGCTGCTGGTGCACGTTGGCGGGCTCGTCTCCGGCGACGGTGATGGGCCGGTAGCCGTAGCCACGCAGCAGCCACTCCAGCTCGTCGTTCGGGATACGGGCCAGCACGGTCGGGTTGGCGATCTTGTAGCCGTTGAGGTGCAGGATCGGCAGCACCGCGCCGTCGCCGACCGGGTTGAGGAACTTGTTGGAGTGCCAGCTGGCGGCCAGCGGCCCGGTTTCGGCCTCGCCGTCGCCGATGACACAGGCGACCACCAGGTCGGGATTGTCGAACGCTGCGCCGTAGGCGTGTACCAAGGCGTATCCGAGCTCGCCGCCCTCATGGATGGATCCCGGCGTCTGGGCAGCGACGTGGCTGGGGATACCGCCAGGAAAGGAGAACTGCCGGAACAGCTTTCGCAGTCCGTCGGTGTCTTCCTCGATGCCCGTGTACACCTCGCTGTAGGTGCCTTCCAGGTAGGCATTGGCGACCAGCCCGGGGCCGCCGTGACCGGGTCCGGTGATGAAGATGACGTTGGCATCGCGGTCGCGGATGACGCGGTTCAGGTGTGCGTAGACCAGATTGAGCCCCGGCGTGGTGCCCCAATGTCCCAGCAGCCGCGGTTTGACATGCTCGGGGGCCAGCGGCTCATGCAGCAGCGGATTGTCCAACAGATAGATCTGGCCGACCGACAGGTAGTTGGCCGCGCGCCAGTAGGCGTGGATGCCGGCAAGTTCGTCGTCGGAAAGCTTCGCGGACGTGACGGTTTGTGAGCTCATCCGCTCGATTGTCCGCGAGCTCGGTGAACAGCGCACCAAGCCGAGGTAGGGCAGAGCTAGCGTGCGAATTGCTCGACAAGGAGCACTTGCAGTTCTCCGACAAGGAAGCCGAGTACGGCGCCGACCGTGATCATGAGCATCTCGTCGTCTTTGAACACGGGTCGGAGGATGGCTTCGTACTGGTCGGGGGCCAGCTCGTTCATCTTCTCGACGACGAGGTTCTCGATGTCGAGCGTCTTGGCGGTGTAGTCCTTGGCTTCCTGCATCGTCTCCGGTAAACGCTCGAGGAGCATGCCCACAATCGCGTCTTTCGCCTCGCGGTAGCGCTTGGTGCCGATCGCGAGCGTGATCAGTGGTTGCGCGACCCCGGCCTGCGCGTCGAGTGCGGCTGAGACTTCCTTCCCGATTGCTGCAAAAAGGCGTTCGGAGGTGGGGCCATGCAGAATCGCCTCGAGGAGCACGTCTGCGGAGAAAAGGTCGTTTGCCAAAATGCGGGCATAGTCGCGGGTCACGTGGTCGCGCTGCGCGTGCAGCACCCCGTGAATCGGGATGAAGCCCAGGAACTTCTTCGGCTCGCGCGGGATAAAGATCAGATTGAGGGCCAGCCAGTCGCTGGCGAAACCGGTGACGAAGCCGAACCCGGGCTTGATCCAGGGGTTGTGGAACAGGCCCCAAGCAACCATCTGCACTAGGCCGATCGCGAAGCCGAAGTAAATGCCGCTACGGCGAATAAACTTCATCGCTGCCCCACCCATGCCCTTCATCAACGCCTTGAGCTGGGCCTTGTTTTTAACCAACGTGGTGATGGCGAGGTATTGCAGGTCGACGTACCGCGGCAAGTCGCTCTTCATTTCCGTAAGCAGGTTGTCGACGACTCCAGGGGCAGCCGCATGGACGCGCGACAGCACCGCGTTGCGGCCGGCGGCGGGGATCGAGTCCCACAGACCGGGGCGCACCTGCTCGGCGAGGTCACGAGCCATCGCGTCGACGCTGCGGGTGAGCGGCTCGCGAAGTTCGTCCACCGCCTGCCTGGCGTCGATCTTGTCCAGGATCTCCTCGGGCTTGAGCAACTTATCGGTGAGCATCTGGATGGTCAGGGCCGCGGTTTTGCCGGCACGGCGCGGCACCACACCCTGCCAACCGATCGGCCCGATGCCCACAAACTCGATCGGCCGGTAAAGCATCTGCAGCGCAACGAGTTTCGTGGTGTAGCCGACGAACGCGGCGATCAGCGGCATTGACAAGTAGATGAACCAATTCAGCTTGACGTCGGCGGTGATGCCGGCCCAGGTCGGCGCCCAGGCGATCACCGACGACGTCACTCCGGCTCCCGGGGGACGCTCGCCGCGGCCCACAGCTCCAGACCCAGCCCGGACAATCGCAGCGTGTATTTCTCGATGCGCGCCGGGATCGGGCCGCGGCTGGCGTTCTTGATGGCTTGCAGCACGGCGGTATCGGCAGCGAGGATCTCGTACTCGTCCTTCATGGCGGAGTCCTCAGGACCCGACTCGACCAGCCCGAGCGACAACAGGTGACTGACGTACATCGGGGTCAGGTGCGGCAGTGCGAGGTTAGCGGTCTTGCCAATCAGCGACATGTTTTCCAGCACCACCTCACCCACCAGTCCTGCGAGTGACCGCCCATAGACGTTCAGCAACGGGGACGTCGACCCGTCGGAGAGCGCGCTGATGATGCGCGCCTCGTCCGGCACGATCTGGTCGAGAATTTTGTGGTACAGCTCCTGGCGGCTCGACGCTCTGTTCTGCCCGATTGCCCGGTCGAGCAAGCCGTGCATTTTGGCGTCAAGGCTCTCACTGTTGTCGTCGGTGCTTTTCTCGATTTCAGCGTCGGCCGGAGGTAGCGCCGCCACCGCCGTGGTGGATACATGCATCCCGGAACGAATGAGCCCGAAGATCTGGCGCTCGCTCCAGCCGGCGAATTCGATCGACCTGCGCACCGTCTGCTCTGCGAGGTCGACGAGGTCGGCGGGATCGAACAGGGACGCCATGGGCTGACCGTAGCGAACCGCTCCGGTCCTTTTTGCGATATTGAGCGAGTAGTCGCCGCGGTGCCTTCTGCCGAGTTACGAAGCGAGACTGGTTGCAGTTTCACCAGGTCCTGGGCCGCCCGCGCGCATCGGGCGGCAAACCCGGGCACTACGCTGACGGCGTGCCCGTCAACCCCAGGACGCCGGTGCTGGTCGGCTACGGCCAGCACAATCACCATGAGGACCCCGACGCGCAACACAACACCGTCGAACCCGTGGATTTGATGGCCGCGGCCGCCCGTCAAGCCGCCGACCCGCAGGTGCTCGAGGCTGTCGACTCCATCCGCGTGGTCAACCTGTTCTCGGCACGCTACCGCGACCCCGGGCTGCTGCTGAGCCAACGCATCGGCGCCGACCACCCGGCCACCCGCTACAGCGGCGTGGGGGGCAACGTGCCGCAGTCATTGATCAACCAAGCTTGTCTGGACATCCAACACGGACGCACGGACGTGGTGTTGGTGGCCGGCGCGGAAATGTGGCGCACCAGGACGCAATTGCGCGCCAACGGCAAACGACTTACCTGGACCGATCAGGATGAGTCGGTTCCTGTTGCCGAGAGTGCTGATGAGAATGTGCCGATGGCCGGGCCGGCCGAGCTCCGCATCGGGCTGGATCGCCCGGCCTATGTCTATCCGATGTTCGAGCAGGCGCTGCGAATCAGCGCCGGGGAGTCGATCGAGGATCATCGCAAGCGCGTCGGTGAGCTGTGGGCCCGGTTCAATGCCGTGGCGGTGCACAATCCCCATGCTTGGATCCGCAAACCGGTTGCAGCCGAGGAGATTTGGCAGGACGGCCCGGCGAACCGGATGATCAGCTGGCCGTACACCAAGTTGATGAACTCCAACAACATGGTCGACCAGTCCGCCGCTCTGATCTTGACGTCGGTAGAGACCGCGACCCGACTGCATATCCCTACCGAACGCTGGGTCTATCCGTATGCGGGCACCGACGCGCACGACACCTACGCGATCGGCGAGCGCGCCGAACTGCACCGATCGCCGGCCATCCGGGTCGCCGGTGCCCGCGCGCTGGCGCTGGCCGGTCTGGGCATTGACGACATCGACTACGTCGACCTGTACTCCTGTTTTCCCTCCGCTGTACAGGTCGCGGCGGCCGAACTCGGACTGCCGGTTGACGATCCGGAGCGGCCGCTGACCGTGACCGGAGGGCTGACCTTCGCCGGCGGTCCGTGGAACAACTACGTGTCGCACTCGATCGCGACGATGGCCGAGCTGTTGACGGCCAACCCTGGGCGGCGCGGCTTGATTACCGCCAATGGTGGCTACCTGACCAAGCACAGCTTCGGTGTGTACGGCACCGAACCGCCGCCAGCCGAATTCCGTTGGGAAGACGTGCAATCCGCAGTCGACCGAGAGCCCACCCGGGATCCGGCGGTGGAATGGGATGGCGTCGGCACCGTCGAAGCCTGGACGACGCCGTTTGACCGGGCCGGCCGGCCGGAGAAGGCGTTTCTTGCGGTTCGTACCCCCGACGACCGCCGCACCCTGGCTTTGATGTCCGATCCGGCGTCGGCGGCGGCCACAGTGCATGACGACATCGCCGGCGCCAAAGTTACGATCCGCGCGGTCGGCACCGCCACGCTGAAGTAACCATTCTCGTTACCTGAAAGTTGCCTGTGAACCGCTTCGCACGCTTATTGTCAATTCGTGCGGATCCTGCTCACCGGGGTCACCGGGGTGGTCGGACGTGCCGTTGCCCGGCAGCTACTGGCCGCCGGGTACGCGGTCAGCGGTATCGCAGCGCACCCGCATGAAAACTTGGATCCCGGCGTCGACTTCGTTTGCGGACCGCTCGACGGGCCGACGCTGCAGCAGCTGGCCGACGACTCCGACGTGGTCCTTCACCTCGCCCCTATCGAGACCACCGCGCCCGGCAGTGCCGGAATAAGCGGACTGGTGCGCGTCGCCCATGCGGCGGCCCGTGCAGGCGCCCGGCTGATCTACGTGTCGCAGGCGGCTGGGCAGCCCAGCCTCTACCGACACGCCGAGTCGCTGGCGTCGACCGGCTGGGCGCCGAGCCTGATCGTCCGAAAGGCGCCGCTGATGGGCCGCCAACTCGACTGGATGACCTGCCGTACGCTGGGCAGCCTGCTGCATAGCAGGGATTCGGCCACACCGCTGCGGCTGCTGCATTTCGACGACCTGCTCCGATTCCTGGTGCTCGCCGTGATGACCAACCGCACCGGGCAGGTCGACCTCGCGCCTGGAGACACCACCGAAGTAGCCACCGCGCGCCGACTGCTCAGATCCATCGAGCAGCGCCCGCGGCTGGCGCGCCTCCCAACCTGGCCCCAGCTGATCCCGGAACTGGACGTCGCTGTGGTGCGGGATGCGTGGCAATTCGAGTTCGGCTGGCGCGCAAGCGACGTGGTCGCCGACACCGTGCGCGGATTGGCCGGCCGCAGACTTGACGTCCGGGGTGCAGTCGACCTGCCCGGTCATCTGCCGATACCGCTGGAGGTTGCACCGCGGACCGACCCATCAGACGGCACCCAGTTACGGTCCGCGGCGCCGGACGGGCTCGAGGGCGAGTTCGACGACCGGATCGATCCCCGGTTCCCGGTATTCAGTGCGGCGACTCTCGGCCAGACGCTGCCCGGGCCACTGACCCCGATGACGCTCGACGTCCAACTCGCCGGTTTGCGCACCGCAAACCGGATGATGAGCCAGGTGATGGCAGTAGGCGACGTGGTTGCCAGCGAATGGGGGAGCCGGGCCATCGCGGTTTTCGGTCACCGCCCCTACGTTGGCGTTTCCGCTAGCGTGATCGCCGCAGGCCAATTACCCGGCTGGGACGTGGGTGCGGTCGTGCAACAGTCGCTGGTCGGCTCACCCGCCGATGCGCTGCTGCCGTTGGGGCGTCCGCCGCTGGCCGGCGGGCTGCTCGGATCAGGCAATAAGGCCACAAAGGTCATGGCCATCAAACGGGCAATGGCGTTGTTGCGGCATCTACGGGCCGACACCGAGGCCTACGTTGCGGCCGCGACTGCCGAGCACCTCGGCGCGGCGCAACTGAAGCCGCCGTCCGACGCGGACCTTCAGGTGCGGACTCGCTTATTGCGGGACCGGATCCACCAAGGCTGGGGTCTCACCGGCTTGTGGCTGATCGACACTGGCATCACCGCAGCGACGGTGGAGCGCACCGGCCTGCACACCGCCGTCTCGGGGGTGGCCGCGTTGCTGGAAAGCGATGTCGTCGAAGCCAAGACGTCCGCGCTGGCGGCGCTGATCCGAAGCGATCCGCAGTTGTGCAGGCTGGCTCTTGACGCAGACCTGAATGGCATCGGCGTCCTGTCACGCAGTACCGCCGCCGCCTTCACCGCGGCCGTCGCCCGGATCGGCCACCGTGGTCCCGGCGAAGTCGAACTAGCCAACTTGATGTTCGTTGACGATCCGGCGATGCTGCTGGTTGCGGCCGGACGGGCCGCGATCGCAGTGCCGCGGCCGATGGCGTCCGATGCGTCGGCAACGAAGCTGGGCGAACGGATGGCGGCCAGCGCTCGAGCTTCTCGGGAACTGGCCTACGACACCACCATGCGGTTCACCCATGAACTGCGAATGACTCTGCGAGAACTGGGGTCCCGGTTAGCCGCGGCCGACGTTATCGACGTTGCAGGCGAGATCTTCTACCTAACCTGCGACGAAGTGGTCACCCTGCCCGCCGATGCCCGGCTGCGGATCAAGCGTCGGCGCGCCGAGCGGGAACGGTTGCAGGGCATGCAATTACCCGACCTCATCGGGATCAGCTGACCACCTCGCCCAACGGCGTCTCCGGATCGACCAATGCGTTGAGACTCACTGCGTTCTTGGACCGGATCAGGTTCTTGATGTCGTCGAGCACATCCCAGACGTTGACGTTCATTCCCGCCAGCACCCGATTTTCGCCGTCCAACCAGAAGGCGACGAATTCGCGGCCGTCGACGTCGCCGCGGAACACCACCCGATCAGAGTTCGGCGCGTGACCGGCGTACTCCATGCCCAGGTCATACTGGTCGGTGAAGAAGTACGGCAGCTCTTTGTATTTCACCTTTTCGCCGAGCATGCCTGCGGCCGCGACCGCGGGCTGGTTCAGCGCATTGGCCCAATGCTCGGTGCGGATCCGCTCGTCGAACAGCGGATGTTCGGCAGCAGCGATGTCGCCCACCGCATAGATGTCGGGGTCGCTGGTGCATAACGACGCGTCGACCAGCACGCCGCCGTCACCCGTCGACAAGCCGGCATCCTCGGCGATTTCGATGTTTGGCTGCGCGCCGACGGCCACCAGCACACGGTCGGCGTTGATCGTCGATCCGTCGCCCAACAGCAGGCCGGTGGCCTTGCCGTCGGCGGTGGTGATCTGCTTGACTTCGGCCTCCAGACGCAAGTCCACACCATGGTCGCGATGCAGCTTGGCGAACACGTTTCCGACCTCTTCACCGACCGCGCCGATCAACGGCGCCTTCGCGGTCTCCACGACCGTGACGTCGATGTTGCGCTGGCGAGCGCTTGCTGCGACCTCCAGACCGATCCATCCTGCCCCGATGACGGCCAGCGACGACCCTTCGAGGAGGGCCGTATTCAGATTCGACGCGTCGTCGTATTTCCGGAGGTAATGGACTCCGGTGGAATCGGAACCTGGAATCGACAACCGTCGCGGACGCGATCCAGTGGCCAACAGTAACTTGTCGTACTGAATGTTGGTGTCATCAGAGAGAGCAACGGTGCGAGCCTTCGGGTCGATCGACAACACCTCCGTGCCCACGCGCAGGTCGATCTTGTTGTCCCGGTACCAGTCTGAGTCGTGCACAGTGAAATCGTTGAGCGACTTCTTGCCGGCAAGAAATTCCTTGGACAGCGGAGGCCGCTCGTAGGGTAAATACTCCTCATCGGCGAGCAGCACGACCTTTCCGTCAAACCCTTTCTCGCGCAACGCTTCGGCGGCCTTGGCTCCACCGATGCCGCCCCCGACGAGGATGAATGTTGTCGTGTTAGCCATGATCGCTGCTCCGTTCTATTCAACTGCGCTCAACCTGTTGGCGTACATCGTCATCGAGCGATGCCCGCACCAACGCTGCAGCCAGACGGGCGTTGGCACGCGGGGCGAGGGCACCCAGCTTCGTCGGGTCGGTGGGCAAGCCCAGCGTTTTGGCGGCACGGGCGGCACGTTTGTCGAAATACGGACGCACCCAAGTCCAGACGTCTTGGACTTCTCGCAAGTAGATGTCGGCACCGGTGTCACCGATTCCCTTGAATTGCTTGAGCATTCGCTTTGCAGTGTCGAGATTCTCGTCACTGCGCCGAGCCATCTCACGCAGATCGCCAGAGTACTCGTCCAGAACCCGCTGAGCGATCTCGGTGAGCCGGGTCGCCGAGCTCTCGTCGTAACGCACGTAGTGCGCTCGGCCGAAGGCGTCGATCATGCTGCGCCGATCGGCATCCAGCACGGCCTTTGGCGTCCGCAGGCCGTCGCTGAACAACTGATGCCCGGCACGCATGGCGATCGTCGCATCGATCGGCTTGCTGGCCAGCATGCACAACACCAGCAGCTGAAACAGCGGCATCGGCCGGTCGCTGATCCGCACGCCCGCTTCGGCCGCATAGGTGGTGCCAGCGACTTTCAGCAGTCGGCGCACCACTTGCTGAGGCTGGTCCATAGCGCTTCGCGTACCCGCCGCGGCATGTCACCAACCGCGTTGTTTACTTTGGCGGCAGGCTGCGGACGTGTTTCACGCCGCGCGCCACCCAGCCCTCAAGCTGGCGTTTGGTTTTCAATCCGTCGGAGTCGACCCGCAACCAGCCCCGGGCTTCGCGGCCCGCCATCACCATGGGGCTCACGTGCGCACGGTCCAGCAGCTTGTCGGTTTCCCGCGGCGGGACCCGCACCAGCAACCCGCCCTGGCCGCTCGCCGCGACGGCCATATGCCCGTTGATCAGGAAGGCGAGGCCGCCGAACATCCGTTTCTCGTCGACGCCGCGCTCTGGCGCCAGCAGTTCTCGGATTCGCTCAACCAACTCCGTGTCATAGGCCACGGCGCAACGGTAGCGCCGGGCACCGACAGCCGACGTCAGTCCAGATCCACCCGGATGGTCAGTAACTCGCTGCCGGCGAGGCGTACCAGGGCGCTGTTGAAGCCGGGCAGGCTGCGCAGCCGCTCTTTGGCGTCGTCGTCGGGCAGCAGGTGAGCGGTTCCGCTGCGCCACCGGCCGTGGATGCGCACCCGTACGGCGGGATTGGCCTTGATGTTGTGCACATAGTGCGAATGCTCGCCGTGCTCCGAGACCATCCAGAATTGGTCGCCGATCACTCGGCCGCCGATCGCGGTGCGCCGCGGCTGGCCCGACTTTCGGCCGACGGTTTCCAGCATGGGAAACGGTAATCGTCTGCCCACCGGGTTGACCACCAGCCGTTGGGCGGTGTGCACGATGCGCCGTTTGAGCGGCTGCGAATCAGTCATGACCGCAGGCTATCCGACGTCACGCCGCCGCGGTCACCGCCTGCGAAGCCGGTTCCAGCGCCTGGGCGACGATTTCGGCGACGTCGGTCATCGGCTTGACGGCCAACGCCTCGAGCACCTCGGTGGGCACATCGTCCAGATCCGGCTCGTTGCGCTGCGGGATGAACACCGTCGACAACCCGGCCCGCTGGGCGGCCAGCAGCTTCTGCTTCACGCCGCCGATCGGTAGCACCCGGCCGTTCAACGTCACCTCGCCGGTCATCCCGACGTCGGCGCGGACTTGCCGCCCGGTGGCCATCGACACCAGCGCGGTCACCATCGTGACCCCGGCGGATGGACCGTCCTTGGGGACGGCCCCGGCGGGCACGTGAACGTGGATCCGCCGGTCCAGGGTCGACGGGTCGACGCCCAATTCCGCGGCGTGCGAACGGACGTAGGACAGTGCGATTTGCGCGGACTCCTTCATCACGTCGCCGAGTTGACCGGTCAGCTGCAAACCGGGTTCACCGTCGTTGGCACCGGCCTCGATGTAGAGCACATCGCCACCCAGCCCGGTGACGGCCAAGCCGGTCGCCACACCCGGGACCGCCGTGCGCTCGGCTGACTCGGGGGTGAATCGCGGTCGGCCCAGGTAGCCCACCAGATCCGGCTCGTCGATCGCGACCGGTTCGGTCGCGTCGGCGCCCTTCGTGGTGACCTTGCGCATCGCCTTGGCCAGCAACCGCTCAAACTGCCGCATGCCCGGTTCGCGGGTGTAGTCGGCGGCGATCTTGCGCAGCGCCGCGTCGGTGACGGCGACCTCGTCGTCGGTCAGCCCGGCACGGTCGCGTTGCCGCGGCAACAGAAAGTCGCGGGCGATGGCCACCTTGTCGTCTTCGGTGTAGCCGTCGATCTGCACCAGCTCCATCCGGTCCAACAGCGCCGAGGGGATGTTCTCGATCACGTTGGCCGTCGCCAGGAACATCACGTCGGACAGGTCCAGATCCAAATCCAAATAATGGTCCCGGAACGTGTGGTTCTGTGCGGGGTCAAGCACCTCGAGCAGCGCGGCGCTGGGGTCGCCGCGGTAGTCCGAGCCGACCTTGTCGATCTCGTCGAGCAGCACGACGGGGTTCATCGTGCCGGCTTCGCCGACGGCCCGCACAATGCGGCCGGGCAGGGCGCCGACGTAAGTGCGCCGGTGCCCACGGATCTCGGCCTCGTCGCGCACGCCGCCCAGTGCGACGCGAACGAACTTGCGGCCCAGCGCGCGGGCGACGCTTTCACCCAACGACGTCTTGCCGACGCCGGGCGGACCGGCCAGCACCATCACAGCGCCAGAGCCACGGCCGCCGACGACCTGCAATCCGCGCCGGGCCCGACGAGCCCGCACCGCCAGGTACTCGATGATGCGGTCCTTGACGTCCTCCAGCCCGTGGTGATCGGCGTCCAGAATGTCCCGCGCCGCGGCCAGATCCGTCGAATCCTCCGTCGTGGTGTTCCACGGCAGGTCGAGCACGGTGTCCAGCCACGTGCGGATCCAGCCGCCTTCAGGACTTTGCTCGCTGGAGCGTTCCAGCTTGCCGACCTCGCGCAGCGCCGCCTCGCGAACCTTCTCAGGGAGGTCAGCTGCCTCGATGCGGGAGCGGTAGTCGTCAGATCCGTCCGGCTCGCCCTCACCGAGCTCTTTGCGGATCGCGGCCAGTTGCTGGCGCAGCAGGAACTCCTTTTGCTGCTTTTCCATGCCCTCGCGAACGTCTTCAGCGATCTTGTCGTTGACCTCGACCTCGGCCAGGGTGTCGCCGGTCCAGTCGATCAGGACCCGCAGCCGCTCGGCGACGTTCTCGGTCTCCAACAGCTCGCGCTTCTGCACATCGGTCAGATACGACGCGTAACCCGCCATGTCGGCCAGCGCCGACGGATCGGTCAACCGGTTGACGACGTCAACCAGCTCCCAGGCCTCGCGCCGCTGCAACATCGCCAGCAACAGCTTCTTGTATTCGGCGGCCAGCGCACGAGTTTCGTCGCTGGGCTCGGTCTCGGTGACCTCGGTCACCTCGACCCATAGCGCCGCGCCCGGCCCGCTTGCTCCAACGCCGATCTGGGCCCGCCGCTCACCGCGCACGACGGCGGCGGTGCCGCCGCCGGCGATGCGGCCGACCTGCAAAATTGTCGCCAGTACCCCGTGGGACGGGTAGCGGTCGTCAAGCCGCGGGGCGATCAGCAGCTTGCCCGATTCGCTGGCGCGAGCAGCATCAACGGCCGCTCGAGCCGCGTCGTCCAGGGCGATCGGCACGACCATCCCGGGCAACACGATCGGGTCGCTGACAAACAACACCGGAACTGATTTGGCTTCAGCCATCGATCCTCCAAAGTTAAGCCTGATGCGCTCAACCTGTATCGGATCCAGTTTGTTCCCGACGGGAACTGGCTACTAACCGGAAGAGGCGCGCTGACGGGCCCGGAAGGCCTGGACTTTCGCGCGGTTTCCGCAGGTGCCCATCCCGCACCAGTGCCGGTTCTTGGCTCGCGACGCATCCAGGTAAAGGCGGGTGCAGTCCGGGTGCGCACAACGCTTGACGTTCTCGATGTCGGGTCCGGCCAGCAGATCGAGCAGATCCGCGGCCAGGCTGGCCAGCAGTTGCGATGGGGTGCCCTCGCGGCGGGTAGCGCCGGTTCGCAGCAATCGCGGCGTCAGCTGAGGTTGGCAGGCCCGCTCGTTGAGCAGTTCAACGTCGGCGGCCTGGGGCCGGCGGCCGTCGAGCCGGGCGGTGACGGTCCGGTAGATGGCTTCGCGCAGCTCAATCGCGGCCGCCAGGTCATGGTCGGTGACAGCAATGGCGGTATCCAACAGCCCGGCCTGAATTGCCCAGTCCGACAGCAGTTCCGGCTGAGTCAACAGCTCTTCGCGTGAGCTGTTTCGGTGCTTCATGGTGCCGACGAAGTTCAGGCATCGACGGCCACCCACATAGACGAATGTCACAAGTAACCATCTTGACAGGTTTCATCGTCGGACACAAGGTGTAACTATATGAACCGGTTACGGCGACTGACAGTCAGTGAACGCGAAGAGCGCCTCCGCCGTCTAAGCGAGTAACCAGCCGATCTATTTGGCAGTGGAAGGCGAAAGGAACCAACCGAAATGGACCTCTACCGCATCACCCATCCGCTCAGGTTGGCCAAAGGATCGCAGCAGCCGGGCTCCGGCAAGGGCTGCGCGATGAACGTGATCTCCTACATCAACGGCGATGAGCAGGTCACTGACTTTCCGACTTGTTCGGCCAGGCCGCTGAGCCTGCTCGTCCAGTCCAGCAACGACTTGCTGGCGGGACCGGACGGCTACCTGTCACCCGAACACAGCGTGATCGCCCTGGAGCTTGCTTGGCAGACCGTGGGAACCGCCGATGTTCCCGACACTGTCGTCCATGCGTGGGTCGCCGAACTGCTGACCAATCCAACCTGGGGAGTGCTGCAGTACGCCAACATCACCGCGCACAAAGCGATCCTTGACATTGCCGAGCTGCACCGAGCCGCCGCGTCGGGCGACATGCCAGCCATCGCCGACTGGGACGCTGCCGGCAG
>NZ_JBAPPI010000899.1:0-2027 GCF_049280035.1 Mycobacterium sp.
TGGTGGTCATCGACGAGTTCTACGAATGGTTCCGCATCATGCCGACCGCGGTCGACGTACTGGACTCGATCGGCCGGCAGGGTCGCGCCTACTGGATCCACCTGATGATGGCCTCGCAGACCATCGAGAGCCGGGCCGAAAAGCTCATGGAGAACATGGGCTACCGGTTGGTGCTGAAAGCGCGCACCGCCGGTGCGGCGCAGGCGGCCGGCGTGCCGAACGCGGTAAACCTGCCCGCTCAGGCCGGGCTGGGCTACTTCCGCAAGAGCCTCGAGGAGATCGTCCGGTTCCAAGCGGAATTCCTATGGCGCGACTACCGCCGTGGCGTTTCGCTCGACGACGATGGGCAGACGGCGATTACGCATGCCGTGGATTACATTCGGCCGCAACTATTTACCACCGGCTTCACGCCTATCGAGGTCAGTGTCAGCGGACCGGACGACTTCGCCGCCAACGGCGAGCTTCTCGGCGGGAACGGCGAGGCGCTGGGCGGCAACGGAGCCGGCGAGCCCGACGACGAGGACGAAGAGGAAGAAGAGGCAATCCGGACGCCGAGAGTCGGCACGGTGATCATCGATCAGCTGCGCCGAATCGACTTCGAGCCCTACCGGCTGTGGCAACCGCCACTCGACGTACCGGTGTCGATCGAAAACTTGGTGAACCGGTTCCTCGATCGGCCGTGGCAGGAGGAATACGGCAGCGCCAGGAACTTGGTGTTCCCGATCGGGATCATCGACCGGCCGTTCAAGCACGACCAGCCACCGTGGGCGGTGGACACCTCCGGGCCGGGTTCAAACGTGCTGATCCTCGGTGCCGGCGGCTCGGGCAAGACCACCGCGTTGCAGACGCTGATCTCCTCGGCCGCGCTGATCCATACGCCCGAGCAGGTCCAGTTCTACGTGCTGGCCTACAGCAGCACCGCGCTGACGACGGTGGCCGGGCTGCCGCACGTCGGCGAGGTGGTCGGCCCAACCGACCCCTACGGTGTTCGCCGCACGGTGGCTGAGTTGCTGGCGCTGCTTCGCGTGCGCCAGCACACTTTCCTCGAGTACGACGTGCCCTCGATGGACGTGTTCCGTCGGCGCAAGTTCGGCGGGGAGGCCGGCAGCGTGCCCAACGACGGCTTCGGCGATGTGTACCTGGTGATCGACAACTACCGGGCGCTGGCCGAAGAGAACGAGGTGCTGATCGAGCAGGTCAACCAGATCATCAACCAGGGACCGTCGTTCGGGGTGCATGTGATAGTCACGGCCGACCGCGAGTCCGAGCTGCGGCCGCCGGTGCGCAGCGGTTTCGGATCCCGGATCGAGCTGCGGCTGGCTGCGGTTGAAGACGCGAAGCTGGTGCGCTCGCGGTTCGCTAAGGATGTTCCGGTCAAGCCGGGCCGCGGCATGGTCGCGGTGAATTACGTGCGGCTGGACAGCGATCCGCAATCGGGTCTGCACACGCTGGTGGCCAGGCCCGCGCTGGCGAGCACGCCGGACTCGGTTTTCGAGTCCGACAACGTCGCTGCAGCGGTCAGCCGGGTCGCGGTCGGTCACGCACCGCCGGTGCGCCGGCTGCCCGCCCGGTTCGGGCTGGAGCAGGTGCAGGCGTTGGCCGCGGCCGATCGGCGCCAGAACGTCGGTGCCGGTGGAATCGCTTGGGCCATCAACGAATTGGACCTACAGCCGGTGTACCTCAACTTCGCCGAGAACGCTCACCTGATGGTGACGGGTCGACGCGAGTGTGGCCGGACCACGACGCTGGCAACCATCATGGCCGAGATCGGGCGGGTGTATGAGCCGGGAGCCAGCATCGCGCAACCGACTTCGCGTCCGTCGGCACAAGTGTGGCTGGTCGACCCGCGTCGTCAACTGCTGACCACGCTGGGCACGGACTACGTCGAGAAGTTCGCCTACAACCTCGACGGCGTCGCGGCGATGATGAACGAGCTGGGTGAGGTACTGGCCCGACGTGAGCCACCGCCGGGCTTGTCGGCTGAAGAGCTGCTGTCCCGTGCTTGGTGGAGCGGGCCGGAGATCTTC
>NZ_JBAPPI010000900.1:0-16032 GCF_049280035.1 Mycobacterium sp.
ATGTGCCGGCGCTCGGCCTGCCCGACGTCGGCGGGGACTGGCACCACCGGCACGCCGGCGATCAGGCATCCGGCGATAGCCAACGCGGCGGAGGGGGTCGGCGTGGCCAGGACAGCGATCCGGTCCGCGCCGCCCACCCGCTCGGCCACTGATGTCGCGGCGCCGACCACATCACTGCGGCTCAGCGTGACGTCGCCGATGCGGACGGCGTCGCCGAGATCGCGGCCGCCGGTGATCGCGGCGGGATCCAGCGAGGTCAGCAGCACGTGTGCAGGCTAGCTCATCACCCGATCGCCGATCACCCGGTCACGGCGCAGTGCCGCGAGCTCATCGCGCGACAGTCCCAGGGCGCTCAGGACTTCGTCGTTGTGCTGTCCGAGGGTCGGCGGCGCGAAGCGGTGGTGACGAACGGGTCCGGGGATGATGCGGAACGGCCAGCCGGGATAGCGGTGCCGGCCGGTGACCGGATGCTCGAAATCCTCGTAGTAGCCGCGCGCATCGAGCTGCGGCACGTCATACATCTGCTCGGGTGTGATGACATCCTCGACGGGTATGCCGCGTTCCCGAAGAGCCGCAACGATATTCGTGGGCGATTGTGTTCTGGTCCAAGCAGCGACGACATCGTCGAATGCGTCATGGGCAGCCGCGCGGCGATCGGCGGTCGCCAGTCGGTCATCCTCGAGCAGCCCGGGCCGGCCCATCGCCCCGACCAACGCAGACCAGTCGTTGTCGTCGCGCACCGACAGCGCCACCCATGCATCCTCGGTGTCGGTCGGGTAGACGCCTTGGCAGTAGCCGCGTTGCCGGTTGCCGTCGCGGGGCCGGACGATCCCGTTCATCGAGTAGTCGATCACCGGTTCGGCGGTGATCGCGGCGCCGACCTCGATCTGCGCCACCTCGATCAGCTGACCTTCGCCAGTGCAGCGGCGGTGCTCGAGTGCAGCGAGCAGCGCCACGCCTGCATGCACCCCCACGATGGGATCGGCGGGCCCTTGCACGTTGCACGGCGGGCCCTCGGCGTAGCCGGTCACCGCCGACATGCCGGAAACTTGTTCGATGTTCAGCGCCCAGCCCACATAGTCCCGCCACGGGCCGTCGAGGCCGAATCCCGGCATGCGGACTGCGATTACGTCGGGGCGCAGCGCTATTAGCGATTCGTAGTCCAGTCCGAACTGCTCCACTACCCGAGGCGAAAAGTTTTCCACGACAGCGTCAGCATGGGCGGCAAGCCGTCGTGCGAGTTCGCGGCCGGCCTGCGAGGTCAAGTCCAGCGTGATGTCTCGCTTGTTGAGGTTGGTGGCCTGCCACAGTGCGCTGCGCTCGTACCAGTCGTCGCCCTCGTACGGGTACGCCGCCGAGTAGCGGAATCCGTCGGGTCGCTGGATCGACTCGATTTTGACGACGTCGGCGCCGAACGCGCCGAGGTAGCAGGTGAGATAGCCGCCCGCCCAAAAGGTGGTCAGATCACGGACTTTCAGCCCGACAAAGGGCAAAGACGGATCGGTGATCTCGCTGGCCGGCCAGACTCCACAGGATTGTGCACGAGTCGGCAGCGCCGGTGCCTTAGAGAGACGAAACGGCGGGCCCGGACGTCGAAAAGACCAATCCCGTCCTCCCCCATCGACGAAAAAACCCCGCTTGACGTACTGCGGGCAGTCCAGCGCGGTGGCGCCGTCTGCCACCGGCGCCGCCGGAATACGCAGTGCCTGACTCAGTTCGACGATCTCGGCGACGGTTCGCTCGCTCAACCAGGGCTGGGCAGCGGCGAAGAATTCGGCACGCTCCGGACCGCCCATCATGATGGCGAACTGCTGCTCGCCGAACTCCGGCAGTCCGAGCATGGCGCACACGTCGAGCCAGTGCTGCCCGGTCAGGCAGTTGATCCCGACCCAGCCGTCGCCGGCCCGGACGACACCCAGCATGGGGCCCGAGCGGATGTTGGACGGCAAGCCCAACGTGCGCACTTTTTCGGCCAGCAGCATCGGGTAGGGCAGCGTGGACAGCAGTGCCTCGAACACCGAGACATCGACCTCGGTCACCCGACCGTTGGACGCGATTCGCAGCGCGCTCAGCGCGCCCAGCGCGGCGAAGCCGCCCGCGACGTATTCGGCGATCCGGGCGCCTGCCTGTACGGGAGGGCGGTCGGGATCGCGCGCCGAGATCCAACCCGACACCGCCTGGATTGTCAGCGGTGTCTCCACGCGGTCGCGAAACGGCCCGTGTTGCCCGAAGTTTGAGATGTGCACCACGACCAAGCCCGGGTTGATGTTTTGCAGCGCGTCGACTCCGAGTCCGGATTTGTCCAGGGTTCCGGGAGCCAGCCCGTCGATCAGGACATCGGCGTCGCCGATGAGCTGACGCGCCACCGCGGACTGGCTTTCACACGTAATCTCCAGAACCGTGCCGTGCTTGCCGGCGTTGAGGTACTCGAACATTCCGCAGCGGTCTGGATCTGGCTCGTCGCCGGGAAAAGGGCCCCATCGGCGCAGCGAATCCCCTTCCGGTCCTTCAATTTTGATGACGTCGGCGCCGAGGTCGACAAACAGTTTGCCGCAGTAGGGACCAGAGATCTCATCTGCGATCTCGATGACACGAAGCCCGTCGAGGGGCCCTGCCACGGGCGCCACTCCTCAACCCCGGCTGCGCCGGCGTCTTCGTCGTCGGCGCGTCACGCGGGCAGTCCCATGGCCTTCGGCTCCATGTACTGACGAATTCCCATGATCCCGCCGCTTTCCCGGCCGAACCCGCTCTGGTTGAAGCCACCGAACGGCGCACCACCCGGACCGAAACCGTTGACCGCGATCTGACCGGTGCGAACGCGGCGCGCGACCGCGACCGCACGGTCCACGTCGGTCCCCCACACCGCGCCGGAAAGCCCGTACTGCGAGTTGTTCGCGATCCGCACCGCGTCGTCGTCGTCGTTATAGCGCAGCACCGACAACACCGGTCCGAAGACTTCTTCCTGGGCGATGGTCACATCCGGTGTGACCCCGGTCAGGATCGTCGGTTCGAAGTAAAAGCCGGTATCCAGGCCGGCCGGCCGGCCACCGCCGGTCACCAGCTTGGCGCCGTCGTCAAGAGCCCGATCCACGTGTGCCTGAACGCGTTGCAACTGTGCGGCGCTGATCAGTGGACCCATCTGCACCTCGGGATCGGTGGGATCGCCGACCTTCACTGCGCGGGCCAGCGTAGCCAGCCGATCGACGACCTCGTCGTGGATCGATTCGGGAAGCAGCAGCCGGCTGTGCAGTATGCAGGCCTGTCCGGAGTGGAATGAGCAGGACTCGAACAGCATCCGCTCCAGCATCTCGTCGCTCAGCGCGATATCGTCGAGCACGATGCTGGCCGACTTGCCACCGCACTCGAGCAGCAGCCGCTTCATGGTGCCGCCGGCCGCGGCCATCACCTCGCGGCCGACCGCCGAGCTTCCGGTGAAGCTGACCATGTCGATCCGCGGGTCGACGGTCAGCAGCTTGCTGGACTCGATGTCCGAGGGTGTGACGACGTTGACCACGCCCGGCGGAATGTCGGTGTGCTCATCGATGATTCGGGCCAACGCCAGACCGGCGAGCGGGGCCAGCGGCGACGGCTTGAGCACGACGGTGTTGCCCGCGGCCAGCGCGGCGCACAGTTTCATGACATTGAGGGTGTGCGGAAAGTTCCACGGCGTCAGGATCGACACCACACCGAGTGGCTCATAGCGCAGCAGCGCGGTTCCCGCGGCGCCGTAGGCGTCGATCTGCTCCTCCACGGGATGGGTGGCAAGTTCTGCGGCTTGTAGGGCCGAGAACGCCGGTCCCTCGACGTGGATGACTCGCTCGTTACCGGTGCATCCCCACTCGAGCTGCGCCAATTCGTAGAACGCGTCGGCATGCGCGAGCAACGCCTCGCCGAGCTGGTTGAGCCAACCCGCGCGCTGCTCGGGTCCGGCGTCGGCCCATGTTCCCGCGTCGAACGCGTCGCGAGCGGCCGCGATCGCGCCGTCGACTTGGGCAGGGCTCGGGTCCGGTGCCGAGGCGATCACCGCCTCGGTGGCGGGATTGATGTCGTCGTAGCGGCCGTTCTCGGGTTCGACCCATTGCCCGTCAATGTAGACCGCGTAGCTGTCGATCAGTGAGCGTGGCTCAGCCATGTTGATTCCTTTGGACGGTCCGGCGGCTCAACGTTTGGTGTACACCTGTCGGGCCCGTGTCGTCAATGGCTCAGCTTTCCCTTCGGTTGCCGTATCGCTATTTCACCTAGACGGCAAGCATATTGACATTGCCGGTACCGCCAGAGTAAACAGAGTGCACCGGACAGATCGTGCGTAAATGTACGATCGCGGTCGCGGTCCATCATGTCCAGGGAGGCGGCGTGCACGCTAAGTCTTGTTCGGCGGTCCCGCTGCATTCCCCCGACTTCTACGCCGGCGATCCCTACCCGGCATACCGCGAGTTGCGCGCGACGGCGCCGGTGTGCTGGAACGATGTCACCAACTTCTGGGCGCTGCTTCGCTATGAAGACATTCGCTTCGTGTCGAGCAGCCCGGCAATGTTCAGCTCCACCAAGGGCGTCTCCATCCCCGACCCGGCGATGCCGAACCCGGTGCAACCGGGAAACCTGATCTTCACCGACCCGCCGCGGCACCGGCAGCTGCGCAAGCTGATCAACTCGGGTTTCACCCGGCGCCGGGTTGCCGTGCTGGAGCCGAAGATCCGCGAGATCGTCCGGGGAATCCTGGACGGCTTGCAACCGAATTCCGTGCACGAGTTCGCCGAGAAGATCGCCGCTCCGCTGCCGACCCGGATGATCGCCGAGCTGATCGGTGCTCCGCCGGACGAATGGGAACAGTTTCGGGCGTGGTCGGATGCCGCCACTGGAAGCGCCGATCCGGAGATCGACCTCGAACCCATGGTGGCCGTCGGGCAGCTCTTCGAGTATTTCCAAAAACTGATCGGGGCCAGGCGCATTGAAGCCCGCGACGACTTGCTGTCGGTGCTGGCGGGCGCCGAGATCGACGGAGACCGGCTCACCGACGAAGACCTGCTCAACTTTGCGTTCTTGCTGCTGGTGGCGGGCAATGAGACCACCCGCAATCTGATCGCGCTGGGCACCCTCGCGCTGATCGCCCACCCCGACCAGTGCCGCCTGCTGGTTGAGGATCGTTCCCTGATTCCGGGTGCCGTCGAGGAGATGCTGCGGTGGAACAGCCCGGTGGTTCATATGGCGCGTACCGCTGTGGTCGATGTGGAGATCCGTGGTCAGCGGATCGCCGAAGGCGACGTGGTGGTGATGCTGTATGGGTCGGCCAACCGTGATGAGGACGTATTCGGTTGCGACTCAGAGGAGTTCAAGGTAACCCGCCATCCGAACCCGCACATCGCGTTCGGGTGCGGTGAGCATTCGTGCGTCGGTGCGCAACTGGCTCGGCTGGAAGCGACGGTGATGTTCGAGGAGCTGCTGCGGCGCTTCCCCAGGCTCGAGCTGGCCGGTGAGGTCGACCGGATGCGGGCCACTATGGTGCCCGGGGTCAAGCGAATGCCGGTCCGGCTGGGATCCTGAGCGATGCAACTCGAGTACACCCCCGAGCAAGAACAGCTGCGCGACGAGATGCGCGCGACACTCGAGCAGGTGATGACGCCAGCACGTCGCGCCGCCATCGGCGAACGCATCGAAGGCGGCCCCGCGGTACGCGAATGCGTCCGGGCCCTGGCGGCGGCCGACCTGCTCGGTGTCGGCTGGCCGAAAGAATACGGCGGACAGGGCTTCTCGGCGATCGAGCAGTTCATCTTCGCCGAAGAGGCCAGACGAGTCAACGCGCCCATTCCGCTGGTGACCCTGAACACGGTCGGCCCGACGCTGATGCAGTTTGGCACCGAGGAGCAAAAGCAGACGTTTCTGCCGGCAATCCTCGAGGGCAGCGTCGAGTTCGCGATCGGGTACTCCGAGCCGGAGGCGGGCAGCGACCTGGCGTCGCTGCGCACCACCGCGGTCCGCGACGGCGACGATTACCTGATCAACGGCCAGAAGATGTTCACCAGCGGCGCCGCATACGCCGACTACATCTGGCTGGCCGCACGCACCGACCCAAACGCCAAGAAGCACAAGGGCATTTCCATCTTCATCGTGCCCACCGCGTCGCCCGGATTCTCCTGGCAGCCCCTGCACACCATGCCGGGCATCTCCACCTTCTACACCTTCTACGACAACGTGCGGGTGCCGGCGAGCGCAATTGTGGCCGGTGAAAACCAGGGTTGGCAGCTGATCACCACCCAGCTGAATTTCGAGCGAGCAGCCCTGGGCAACCTCAGCGCGCTCGAGCCATTGTTCGAGCAGACGCTGCAGTGGGCGATCAGCGCTGAGCTCGATCACGGTCGCGTCATCGACCAGGCCTGGGTACAGCTGACGCTCGCCCGGGTCGAGGCACAGGTCGCCGCATACAAACTCATCAACCTTCGGGTCAACGCCGCGATGACCAAAGGCATGCTCAACATGGGAGAAGCGTCGGCGGCCAAGGTTTTCGGCACCGAACTGACCCAGCAGGTCGCCGGCCAGCTGCTGGAAGTACTCGACCATAACGGGTTGCGGCGTGGCGCCGACGCGCCGCTGCGCGGTGCACTGGAATCCGCCTACCGGATCGCGGTCATCAGCACCTTTGGCGGCGGCGCCAACGAAATCCAACGAGACATCATCGCGATGGCCGGGCTAGGTATGCCGCGAGCACCGCGTGATCTTCGCGCGACGGAGAAGTCAGGAGGACCAACTCAGTGACCAACGCAGATGCCGAGTTCCGTAACAAGCTGAAGGCGCTTGTCGGCCAGTCCACCGGCGGTGCCGGAAAGCCGTCAGTGGCACCGGATCCGGTCAATCAACCGATGATCCGGCACTGGGCGTACGCGCTCGCCGACATGAATCCCGTCTACCTCGACCCGGAGTTCGCGGCCGCGTCCCGGTTCGGCGGCATCGTGTCACCCCCGGTGATGCTGCAAACCTGGATCATGCCGTCACCGAAACTGGAGGGCATCGGAGAGCGGGGCGGTGCACCGATGGAGATCACGAACAATCCAACCGCGTTTCTCGATGAGGCCGGATACCGCAGCACCGTGGCGACCAACTCGGAATTCGAAATCGAGCGCTATCCGCGGCTGGGCGACGTCATCAGCGCGACGTCGGTGTTCGAGGACGTCTCCGACGAGAAGAAGACCGCGCTGGGCGCCGGCTTCTTTCTGACCTGGGTGATCACCTATACCGATCAGAACGGTGAAGTGCTGGGGCACCAGCGATTCCGGGTGCTGCGATTCAGGCCGGAACGCTGATGGCGACCCGACTGGCTCCGACGATCAGCCCGGACACCGAGTTCTTCTGGAACGGGCTGCGTGACCACAAGCTGCTGATCCAGCGCTGCAATGGATGCGCAGCGCTGCGCAGTCCGCCGCGGCCGATGTGCCCGAAATGCCGTTCCCTGGACTGGGAAGCGATCGAGTCTTCGGGCCGCGGCACCGTGTACAGCTACGTGATGCCACATGAACCGCGGTTCCCATTCTTCGACTATCCCTACATTGTCGTCCTGGTGCAGCTCGCCGAAGGGGTACGGCTGTTATCGAACCTGTGCGATATCGACCCAGCCGACGTCACGGTCGGAATGCCGGTCGAGGTCTTCTATCAGAATTTCGATAACGACCTTGTGCTGCATCAGTTCCGGCCCGCTGCCGAATGACCGGGTGACCTCCCATGGACTTCACGTTTACTGAAGAGCAAGAGACCATCAGCAAGCTGGCCCGGGAAATCTTCGCGCGCCGGGCCTCACCGGAACGACTAACCGAACTGGAAGCTGGCGATTCCCGCTACGACGCCGCGCTATGGAAGGAACTCGCCGCCGTCGACCTGCTGGGCACCGGATTACCTGTGTCGGTCGGCGGCACCGGCGGTGGCTTCGTGGAAGTCGGGGTGTTGCTGGCCGAGGTGGGCTGGAGCGTGGCTCCGGTTCCTGCTTACTCGACGCTGTTGCTGGGTGCCGACCCGATCGCCCGGCACGGGAGTCCGGAGCAACAGCGACGCTTCCTGCCCGGCGTCATCGAGGCAACCCGCATCCTAACTGCGGGTCTGCAAGAGCCGGGCCGCTCCGACCCGACCAGCCCGGCTACCACCGCTCGTCGCGACGGGTCGAATTGGCGGTTGGACGGCACCAAAGAGCTGGTGCCGGCAGCCCAACTCGCCGACACCGTGCTGATTCCCGCCTCGATAGCTGACGGCGCTACTGGCGACGTGGGCCTGTTCCTGCTGGCGACCGACGCCCCCGGCGTCGATATTCGGCCGGTGACGACCACCACTGGTGAACCGCACGCCGACGTATTTCTCAACGGCGCAATCGTTTCCGCCGCTGATCGGCTTGAGGGCCCCGGTGACCTGGTCTCTTCGCTGTACACCCGCGCGCTGATTGGTCTGTGCGCGATCCAGCTCGGCGTCTCCGACCGGGCCTTGCGGATGGCCGCCGAATACGCAGGCGGGCGTGAACAATTCGGCCGCCCGATCGGCAGCTTCCAGGCGGTGCAGCAGCGGATGGCCGACGGATTCATCGACGTCGAGGCAATCCGGTGGACCACCTGGCACGCGGCCTGGCTGATCGCGCAGGGACGCCCGGCAGATCGCGCAGCACGGATCGCGAAGTTCTGGGCTGCCGAGGCCGGCGCCCGAGTCGCGGCCACCACCCAACACGTGCACGGCGGGATCGGCATCGACACCACCTATCCGCTGCATCGTTACTTCCTATGGGCCAAGCAGAACGAACTCACCCTGGGTTCGGGTTCTCAACAACTGGCGCGCCTCGGCAGCACATATCCGGAAGGACGGCTATGACGACAGCCAAAACCCGCACCACCACGTTGCAGTGGAGCGACATCGAAGTCGGTGACGAGGTGACCCCGCTCGAAATCCCGATCACCACCACGATGATCGTCGCCGGCGCGATCGCGTCGCGTGACTTCATGCCGGTGCACCACGACCGCGATTACGCCAACAAGCAAGGCTCGCCCAATTTGTTCATGAACATCCTGACCTCCAACGGGTATTGCGTGCGTTTCCTCACCGACTGGGCAGGACCCGAAGCGATGGTCACGAAGCTGTCGATTCGCCTTGGCGTGCCATGCTTTCCGGACGATCCGCTGCGCTTCACCGGCAATGTGACCGGCAAGACTAAGGGCCCAGCAGGGCCGCGGCCCGCTGAGAATTTCGTCGAGGTGACCTTCAGGGCAGCCAACAGCCTCGGCGATCACGTCTCCGGCACCGCTGTTCTCAGCCTGCTCGACGGAGCAGGCGCATGAGCCGCTCGCTGCCCGGCAGTTGCGCCATTGTGGGCATCGGCCAAACCGAGTTCTCCAAGGAATCCGGGCGCAGCGAGTTGCAATTGGCGTGCGAGGCGGTCAGTGCCGCCCTCGACGACGCAGGCCTGGCGCCCAGCGACGTCGACGGCATGGTCACCTTCACCATGGACTCCAGCGACGAGATCGACATCGCCCGCAATGTGGGCATCGGCGACCTCAGCTTCTTCAGCCGCGTACATCACGGCGGCGGCGCGGCAGCGGGCACGGTGGTACACGCGGCGATGGCCGTCGCGTCTGGCGTCGCAGATGTGGTGGTGTGCTGGCGTGCCTTCAATGAGCGGTCCGGCTTTCGGTTCGGCGGCAGCGGACGCACCAGTGCGGAGACCCCGTTGTTCATGGCGCACTACGCGCCGTTCGGACTGCTCACTCCGGCGGCATGGGTCGCGATGCACGCTCAGCGCTACATGTCCGCCTACGGCGTCACCAACGAAGACTTCGGCCGCATCGCCGTGGTGGACCGCATGCACGCGGCCAACAACCCCGACGCGTGGTTCCATCAGCGTCCGATCACACTGGAAGATCACCAGAATTCCCGCTGGATCATCGAACCCGTTCTGCGACTGCTTGATTGCTGCCAGGAGAGCGACGGCGGGGTCGCGCTGGTGGTCACCAGCGCCGAGCGCGCCCGCGACCAGCGGCAGCCGCCGGCGATCATCACCGCCGCCGCGCAGGGCGCTGCCGCTAACGGTGAAATGATGACCAGCTACTACCGCGACGACATCACCGGGCTGCCCGAAATGGGCGTTGTCGCCGACAGGCTGTGGCGCGATTCGGGTCTGAAGCCGCAAGACATCCAAACCGCCTTCATCTACGACCATTTCACCCCGTTCGTGTTCACCCAGTTCGAGGAACTCGGCTTCTGCGGACGTGGCGAAGCCAAAGACTTCGCCACCGTCGAGCGGCTGTCGCTGGGCGGAGAACTGCCGATCAACACCAATGGCGGGCTGCTCGGCGAGGCCTACATCCACGGGATGAACGGCATCACCGAGGGCGTGCGCCAAATACGCGGAACCTCGTATAACCAAGTCGACAATGTCGAGCACGTGCTCGTCACATCGGGTACCGGCGTGCCCACCAGCGGCCTGATTCTCGCGCCGGATAGCTGACGGTTCCGGTCATGACGCAAGCCACCGTGACGGACACCCGCGAGCTCATCGTCGAGTCCGCGTATGCCTGCTTCCGCAAGCAAGGACTGCAAAAGGTCACGATCGTCGACATCGCGAAGATGGCGGGGGTCTCCCGCAGCACAATCTACGAGTACTTCCGCGACAAAGCCGCCATCGTCGAAGCATGCGCCGAGCATGCATCCGAGCAGTTCTATCGCCAGATGTCCACGGCGATGGACCGGGGCAGCTCACTGGAAGACAAGCTCAGCCGCGCAGCAGTCTTCGTCACCCAGGCCCGACGGGTGATCGCCTCCGAGAAGTACTTCGACGAAGAAGCGATCAGCCTGCTGCTGACCAAAGACGCCGCCGTCTTGCTACGCGAATGCGTCGACTTCCTGGCGCCCCATCTCGCCGCAGCCAGGCTCACCGGGGAGGTTCGCAAAGACCTCGACATCCAGTCCGCCGGTGAATGGTTCGCGCGCATACTTTTCTCATTGTTCAGCACGCCGTCATCGACACTGGATATGGACAACCCCGATGTCGTCGCCGACTTTGTGCGTGCGCACCTGGTCCGAGGATTCGCCAACGAACGACCGCGGCCGCGACGCGGTCAGTGACGGCAGCGCAGTAGTCGCTGAACGTATGTTATCGGCTCCGCATTGCTGTACGGTGGGAAAGTAAAGGTCGCTGCGTTTTGCGGCAACATTGCTCTTGAGGATGAGGTGGCGTGGCCATACAGGACTGGCGGGATGCGCCTGAGATTCATCCGTCGCAGATTCGGGTTGGTGACGTCATCGGCACGGTGCAGCCGGACCACGCGGGCTACCGGGTCAAGCTGATCAGTGGACCCCAGACAACTCCACGGCGGTGGACATTTTTCGGCAGTGATTCCAAGGGGCGGCAGCAAACGTGCACCTTCGGGGAGAACGACTTAGTTCGCCGATACGCCAAAGCGTCCTGAGCGCAATCTCGCGGCGCGGTCAGTGACCGCGCTCCGCCAGCGCCCGCATGAAAAACGTCAGGTTGGCCGGTCGCTCGGCCAGTCGACGCATGAAGTACCCGTACCACTGAGTGCCGAACGGCACATACACCCGAACCCGGTTGCCGCCGGATGCCAGCCGCAACTGCTCGCCGTCGCGGATGCCGTACAGCATCTGGTATTCGAAATCGCCGGCACTGCGCCCGGATTCGCTCGCCAGTGCTGGCACCGCGCCGATGACGACCGGATCGTGAGAGGCCACCATCGGATACCCTGAGCCGGTCATCAGCACTCGGAGGCAGCGCAGATACGCGTCGGTGACCGCCGCGGCGTCGCGGTAGGCGACCGATGCGGGTTCGTCATAGGCACCTTTGCATAGCCGCACCCGTGCACCGGACGCGGCGAGCTGTGCGCAGTCGCCGTGCGTGCGCCGCAGGTAGGCCTGCAGAACCACGCCCAGCCAAGGGAAATCATTCCGCAGGTCGGCCGCGATCGACAGCGTCGAATCCGTGGTGGTGTGGTCTTCGGCGTCCACGGTCACCCACACGCCGACCTGCTCGGCTCGCTCGCAGATGGTGTGCGCGTTCGCAAAAGCGATCTTGTCGCCGTCGCGGTCCAGCGCCTGCCCTAGCGCCGAGAGCTTGCACGACACCTCCAGCGGGCGCACACCTTCACCGACGGCATCCGGCCGGCGGCCCAACGCGTCGAGCAATTCCAGGTAGGCACGCATGGTGGCATTCGCGCCATCGAGGTCGGTGACATCCTCACCCAGGTAGTCGATGCTGACCAGCCGGCCCGAAGTCCGCAGTGCCGCGACGCTGTCTAAGACCCGGTCAAGCGACGACCCCGGTACGAACCGGTGCACCACCTTGCGGGTGACCGGCAGCCGCTCGGCGGTGCGCCGCAACCCGTCGGAGTGGCTGGCCGCCAGGATCGCCGGGCGCAGTGTTTTGGCGAACAGGCCCGACATCACTGCCCCGCCATGTGCGGATAGTTGTGATCGGTGGCCGGGACGAACGTCTCCTTGATCGAGCGTGCCGACGTCCAGCGCAACATGTTCAGTACCGATCCGGCCTTGTCGTTGGTGCCTGAGCCGCGCGAACCCCCGAACGGCTGGCGGCCCACCACCGCCCCGGTCGGCTTGTCGTTGACGTAGAAGTTGCCGGCCGCGAACCGCAGCCGATTCTGCGCGGCCAGCACGGCGTCGCGCTCGTCGGCGATCACCGCACCGGTCAACGCATAACGTGAACCGGTGTCGATGACGTCGAGCATCCGCCCGTACTGGTCGTCGGGGTAGACATACACCGACAGCAGCGGGCCGAAGTACTCGGTGGCGAAGGCCTCGTCGGTCGGGTCGTCGGACAGTAGCACCGTCGGGCGGACGAAATAGCCCTCGCTGTCGTCGTATTCGCCGCCGACCGCGATCGTGACACCGGCTGCGCCTTTCGCGCGTTCGATCGCGTCGACGTTTTTGACGAAGGCACGTTCGTCGATCAGCGCGCCGCCGAAATTGGAGAAGTCGGTGATGTCGCCGAACGGCAACTCGGCGGCGGCCGCCAGGAAGTCGTCGCCCATCTGCTGCCAGACCGAGTGGGCGATGAACGCCCGCGACGCCGCCGAGCACTTCTGGCCCTGGTAGTCGAACGCGCCACGGATCAGCGCGGTGCGCAGCACATCTGGCTGCGCCGAGGCGTGCGCGAGCACGAAGTCCTTGCCGCCGGTCTCGCCGACCAGGCGTGGATAGCTGTGGTAGCGCTCGATGTTGGCGCCGACCTCACCCCACAGCCGCTGGAAGGTCGCCGTCGATCCGGTGAAGTGGATCCCGGCCAGCCGCGGATCCGCCAGTGCCACATCGGAAACCGCGTAGCCGTCGCCGGCAACCAGGTTGATCACGCCAGGTGGCAACCCGGCCGCCTCCAGCAGTTGCATGGTCAGGTATGCGGCGAATGTCTGCGTGACCGACGGCTTCCACACCACCGTGTTGCCCATCAACGCAGGCGCGGTGGGCAGATTGCCGGCAATCGCGGAGAAGTTGAATGGCGTTATCGCATAGACGAATCCGTCCAACGGCCGGTAGTCGGTGCGATTCCATTCGCCGCGTACGCTCAGCGGCTGCTGCGCCAGAATCTGGCGCGCGAAGGCGACATTGAACCGCCAGAAATCGACCAGCTCGCACGGCGCGTCGATCTCGGCTTGGTAGGCGGTCTTGGATTGACCCAGCATGGTCGCGGCCGCGATCGTCTCCCGCCACGGCCCGGCGAGCAGATCGGCGGCGCGCAAAAAGATCGCGGCACGTTCGTCGAACGGGGTGGCCGCCCAGTGCGCACGGGCGGCAATTGCCGCCTCGACGGCAGCGGTGGCATCGGCGTGGTCGGCATTGGTCAGCGTGCCCAGCGTCGCCACATGCCGGTGCGGCTGCACAACGTCGATCCGTTCACCTTTGCCCATCCGGTGCGTGCCGCCGATGACGTGCGGCAGGTCGATCGGCTCATCGGCCAGCGCAGTCAGCGCGTACTGCAGCCGAGTGCGTTCGGGCGAATCCGGCGCGTAGTCGTGGACCGGCTCGTTGGCGGGCAGGGGAACATCGGTGATCGCATCCATGCGCTCAGAATGCCTGGCGGCGACCCGCCCAGGCTTGGCTGATCAGCCAAACTGCGCGCTATTTGCTAGTAGAATCGGACAATATGCGAACGGCCGGCGTCGGGTTGGGCCAGCTGCTGTTGGCCCTGGATACCACCGTGGTGAGCTTGGTCGAGGCGCCTCGCGGCCTGGACCTGTCGGTGGCGTCGGCGGCGTTGATCGACTCCGACGATGTGCGGTTGGGCCTGGGACGCGGCGCGGACTCGGCCGACGTGTTCTTCCTGCTCGGCGTTGCCGATGACCAGGCACAGCGCTGGATCGATACCGGCCCGGCCGGTCGCGCGCCGGTAGCCATCTTCGCCAAGAAACCGTCCGACGCCCTAGTGGCCCGGGCCGTCGCGGCAGGGACGGCGGTGGTGTCTGTGGATCCGCAGGCCCGCTGGGAGCGGCTGTATCGGCTGGTGAATCACGTCTTCGAGCATCATGGCGATCGGGCTGATCCGCGCGCCGACTCGGGCACCGACTTGTTCGGCCTGGCGCAGTCGCTGGCCGACCGTATTCACGGCATGGTCAGCATCGAGGACGAGCAGTCGCACGTGCTGGCCTACTCGGCGTCCAACGATGAAGCCGATGAATTGCGGCGACTATCGATCTTGGGTCGCGCCGGGCCGCCCGAGCATCTGAAGTGGATTGGTCAATGGGGCATTTTTGATGCGCTACGGGCCGGCGGCGACGTGGTCCGGGTCGCCGAACGCCCCGAGTTGGGTTTGCAGCCACGGCTGGCGGTTGGTATTCGTCAGCCCGGCCTCGACGCGCGCCGGGCGCCGGTCTTCGCCGGCACCATCTGGGTGCAGAAAGGCTCTCGGCCGCTGGCGGACGACGCCGAGGAGGTGCTGCGCGGCGCCGCGGTACTGGCCGCCCGCATCATGTCCCGGTTAGCGGCCAGGCCCTCGACGCATGCGCTGCGGGTCCAGCAGCTACTGGGCCTGGCCGACAGCGGATCGCTCGATGCGGATGCCATCGCGCAAGAGCTGGGCATCGTCGCCGACGGCAACGCCGCCCTGATCGGTTTCCAAGCCCCAGCCCGTCATGCCAGGCTGACCGATGTGCTGGCCTTGAGCGCCAATGCTTTTCGAGCCGATGCCCAGGTAGCGACACGGGGGTCGCGGGTATATGTGCTGCTGCCGCACACCGCAAAGCGGTCGTCGCTTAGCTCCTGGATTCGCGGCACTATCAGCGCGTTGCGCAGCGAACTCGGTCTGCAGTTGCGGGCGGTGGTCGCCGCGCCGGTCACCGGACTGGCCGGCTTGGCCGCGGTGCGAGCGGAGGTGGACCGGGTGCTGGATAGCGCTGAGCGCCATCCGGATTCGTTCGCCGCTGTGACGTCGCTGGCCGAAGCGCGCAGCACCGTGCTGCTCGACGAGATCGTCACGATGGTCGCAGCCGACGAGCGGCTGGTCGATCCCCGGGTACGCGAGCTGCAAGCCCGCGACCCGGAGTTGGTCCAGACGCTGCGGGCTTATCTGGACAGTTTCGGTGAAGTCGCTGCGGCGGCACAGCAGCTGCACGTCCATCCCAATACCGTGCGCTACCGAGCTCGCCGGATAGAGAAGCTGCTGTCGACGTCGTTGGCTAATCCCGAAGTGCGGCTGCTTCTTTCGCTGGGGTTACGGGCTATCGAGCGACCTGGCTAGAAGTCGCGGCCGTGCGTTCGTAGATCTCGGCCAAGAACTGCTCGACGGCGACCGCCGCATGGGCGGCGCGTGCCGACCCGAAGATGTCAAAGGCGTGCTGCGCGAATGGCAGTTCGGCGTAGGCAACCGGCTGGCGGCTGACTTCGCGCAGCCGTGCGGTGAAGGCGCGCGCCTGTTCGACCGGGATCAACGAATCGTTGCGCCCGTGCAGCACGAAAAACGGTGGCGCGTCGGCGGATACATGCGTGATCGGTGAGGCGGTGCGGAAAGGCTCTGCGATTTCGGCCCGCCGCAGCTTGAATACGTACTTGGCG
>NZ_JBAPPI010000901.1:0-2038 GCF_049280035.1 Mycobacterium sp.
GTCGGTACCAGTCTTGGCGGCCTCGGCCAACGTCTTCGCCGGCACCAACACTGCCGCCTGCACATCGGGTCCGGCCGCCGACCAGGTCAGCTCCCGAACCGCCAGCCGGAAGCGATCGGTAGCAGCCAATACCACCGACTCACCGGAAATCTCGACCCGAATTCCGGTCAACATCGGCAACGTGTCGTCGCGGCCGGCCGCAACAGCCACCTGACTGATCGCTTCGGCGAACAGCTCCGCTGATAAAGCACCGGTCTCCTCAGGCAACGCCGGCAGCGTGGGGTAGTCCTCGACGGCCATCGTCGGCAATGAAAACCGCGCGCTCCCGCACGTCAAGGAAACTCTGGTGCCTTCCACCTGGACGTCGACGGGCTTGTCGGGCAAGGCCCGGGTTATATCAGACAACAGCCGCCCTGAGACCAAAACTGTTCCCGGAGAGGCGATTTCAGCCGTCAGCCGTACTTCGGCGGACACTTCGTAGTCGAATCCGGAAATAGTCAGGCCGTCGTCCGAGCCGGTCAGCAGCACACCGGCGAGCACCGGCACCGTAGGCCTGTTGGGCAGCGTCCGCGCCACCCAGGCCACCGCGTCAGCGAAGTCTTCGCGCACCAAGCGAAACTTCAAGTCGGTCAAACCGACTGTGGTCGTCGCCACGTCCATTGCGTCCCTTCATTACCCCGAACAACTAGGCCAACTCCAGCGGCTCCACCCCGATGGAGTGCGATTTCCCCGCTGACGGACGCCTGTGCCCGTAACCCGCTTCGACGACCGAAACGGCAGTCGAACCACAACCGTAGAGCTTCCAGCGTCATCTTGAAAGCTAATCGGAATCAATGACACTCGGGGTTGTCTTGCGCTGACCTGCCGGTGTGGAACAGCCCGTCCCCAGGTCTCTTTTCCAAGAAGAAACTACGGAGATATCTCAGTAACAGTATTAAGGCCTGTGCATGTTGGGGACGGTTGGACGTCTGTGCTGCTGAGCCGCGCTGGCGGGGTTGTGGATGACATGGGCGCGGTTGTGTGGTTTGTGTGTAGCGGTTGGGGATTGCCCGCGGCTGTGCACTCGGGCGCAATATCCGGGGAAGAGCGCAAGCAGGTTGCGCACAGGCATATGCACAGCCGGCGCTGTGACGGGTGGGGTAGCCGTGCCCAAAGTTTTTTGGGTCGAACTGGGTTGTCTCCGGTGCTCAGCGCTTGGATCGCTGCCGAATCCGGGTGGTGAGTTCCTTGACGTGATCGAAGACTTCGCGTCGCTGGGCCATCTCGGAGAGGATTTTGCGCTGGGCGTACATGACCGTGGTGTGATCGCGACCGAACGCTTGGCCAATCTTCGGCAGTGACAGGTCGGTCAGTTCGCGGCACAGATACATCGCGATCTGCCGGGACTGGGCCAGGGCGCGGGTCTTACCGGGGCCGCGCAGCTCCTCGACCGTGGTATCGAAGTATTCGGCGGTGGCAGCCATGATGGTTGCCGCGCTGATCTGCATGGTGCTGGCATCGGCGATGAGATCACGAAGCACGATCTCCGCCAGCGCCTTATCGATCGGAGTTTTGTTCAGCGACGCGAACGCGGTGACTCGGATGAGCGCACCCTCGAGTTCCCGGATGTTGCGTTCGATGCTGCTGGCGATGAGTTCGAGGACATCATCGGGGACCGCCAGTCGTTCCATCTGTGCCTTTTTGCGCAGAATGGCGATGCGGGTTTCGAGCTCCGGTGGCTGCACATCGGTGATCAGTCCCCATTCGAACCGGGTACGCAGCCGATCTTCCAGGGTGGCGAGCTGCTTGGGCGGCCGGTCCGAGGAGATGACGATCTGCTTGTTGGCATTGTGCAGCGTATTGAAAGTGTGGAAGAACTCTTCCTGGATGCCCTCTTTACCTTCGATGAACTGAATGTCATCGACGAGCAGTACATCGACATCCCGGTAACTGCGTTTGAAGGCGACTTTGCGGTCGTCGCGCAGCGAGTTGATGAAGTCGTTGGTGAATTCTTCGGTGGAGACATACTTGACCCGCATGCCGGGGAATAGCCGTTGCG
>NZ_JBAPPI010000902.1:0-2699 GCF_049280035.1 Mycobacterium sp.
GGCGCCTCGTCCTCGTGGTAGGCGTCGACCAAAAACGCCATGAACGACCGCGTCAGCCCCGCCGCCGGCTCGATCACATAAGGCACATACCGGGTGTCGGTAACCTGATCGTAGAAGGACAGGTCAACACCGGAATGCTTTGCGTGCGTGGATAAGTCGAAATCGGTCCGATTGGCTACACCCTCCAGTTCGCCCCACGGGTTGCCGGCAAAGCCGAACTTGTACTCGATGTCGACCGTGCGATCGGAGTAGTGCGACAACTTGTCCTTGGGGTGCTCATACAACCGCAGGTTCTCCGGATCGATGCCCAGGTCGACGTACCAGGCCAACCTGCTATCGATCCAATACTGGTGTGCCACTCGGTAGCGGTCGCGGGCTCGACGAAGAACTCCATCTCCATCTGCTCGAACTCGGTCCACCGGCCGGGCTCACCGGTTTCCGGATCCCGAATGTCGGCGAGACCGTTGGGCGGCGGACGCCGCGACCGTGAGATGTCTAGATCAGCTTAGACGTTCACCTCAGAACGGGATGGGGTCCATGTCCACGATGGGAATAGGGGTCGTGTCGAGAATAGTCAGCGGGTCAAAAACAGACATCTCACCGACGCCTGGCGTCACCGAATCGGAGATGGCAGAGGTGGTGTTAACGAAATTACTGCTGTCACCAAAATATTGAGCCATCTGGTCAAGAAAACTATAACCGAAGGTCTGTTCTCCACCGGGAAGCGTAACGAAAGACGTCGTGACGGTAGGGCCGCTGAAATCCGGCGTGATAATGCCTGTTGTTTCGTTAACCGTATCGAAGTAATTAGTTGTGATCTTAATAATCTCCTCTGTGGGGCCAAGGCCGATTGTCACCGTGTTCGTATCCGTACCGCCATACATATCGATGTCGTCGGCGTTCGCAGTGGTCGCGAGCCCGACGGCGGCGAGAGTTGCGGCAGCCGCACCCAGGCCGGCCACCAAACCGCGGCAGATGATCGTGTTACTCATTACGTGCCCCCTATCTATTGTGCAGATGATGAATTCTAAGCTCTGTCTCAGGAAGCAGTCAATAATCTCTAGTGAATCTCAGCAATCCTAAATAGAACTCTCAGCATAATCATTTCTAAACCGAAAGAAATCATAATAATTATGCTCCTAAATCATTCGGCAGCGTCACAATATGCATGTGTGACCCGCGCCTGGCCATCGCGCGCTTGCCCAGGTCACCGACGCAGATCACGATTATCGAGCCGGCTCAGGCCTTGGGTCCAACGCTGATCACGTGAGTGCCCGATCGCACTCAGGCAATCCTCAGGGCCCTTCGACTGGCTAACTGTGTGCTCCGGCAGAGAGCCCATCAGCTTGGCGATCGCGCCTTCGCCGCCGCGAGCTGTAGCCGACGCGAGGCGCGGCGCCCGGCTCCAGCACCGGCGCGCGGGTCGCCGGCGCAACGATTGTGATCGGCGCTTCAGCGTCTCCCGGACTTTCGAGAAGCGTCAGAACGCCTACGCGCGTCTAGCAGACGAATTAACACGGTCGCCAAATCTTCGTTAGCGATTAATTCACGAAGCCTGCGACCGGCGATCATCGCGGAAAAAAATCGGCAGGGCTGTCACATAGTTCGCGGCGCTAAAATGTGCAGATGGTACGGGAGCGAGGTACCGACCACATTGATGATGTGGGCGTCCTGCTGTCCCAACTGGGCTATCACGCCACCGCACTGATCGCCGAACAGCTGTCGCCTATCGGGTTGGCCCCGGCCCACGCCGGGATGATGCGTGCCATTGCGGCACAGCCCGGTCAAAGCCAACAGACCCTCGCCGCTAACCTCGGCGTCGCCGCCAGCCGACTGGTGGGCTACATCGACTACCTCGAGAAGCGTGGCTACGTCGAGCGTCGCCGCCGCCACGCTGACCGCCGCGTGTACGCCCTCCACCTCACCGAAGCGGGAGAGGAGCTGATGGGCAGGATTTCCGAGCTGTTCCACCAGCGCGAGTCCCGGCTCCTCTCCGAGCTGGAGCCCGAAGAACGCGACAAGCTGTGCGACCTTCTCGCCAGGCTGGCGCAGCAGGAGGGCTTGAGGCCGCTTGCCCACCCCGCTTACCGCAACTTGGGTGGGACCACATCATTCGGGTGAACCCGACAACAGGTGCGCCCAGCCGACTCCTCGTGTATCAGCAGCCCTTGAGCTTGGCCGCCAAATAGTCGGCCACACCGTCGATGGCCACCCGGTCCTGCGTGCCGGAGGCTGACCGGCGCCGAGCAGATCAATACGGTCGGCTATCCGACGACGTGGGAGACTAATCGAAGCTGGTAATCGACCGCGACGACCTCTACGACAACTGCCAACGCGGTTACGAGGTCAACTAAGACCACGAGCTGGCCAAGCTGGACGGCCCGGTCGACCCCGACGAGTGGTGACCGCGCAGACCGTCAACGCCTACTAAAACCCATGAAAGGCGTTAACGCCGCCCCTGCGCCGGGCAGACGGCAAAGCGGTATTAGCCGGGCGAGCCGGGTGAGCCATGTGCGCCGGCTGTTGCGGTGCCACCGTTGCCGAGCGCTTCGGCCGTCCCGCCTGCGCCACCGGCCCCGCCATCACCGCCGACGGCGCCGCCGTCACCGCCGTTACCGCCGTTACCGCCGCCCCCGATCACACCGTCGTCATTGGCCATCCCCACCGCGCCGGCCCCGCCGACACCGCCATTACCACCA
>NZ_JBAPPI010000903.1:0-6907 GCF_049280035.1 Mycobacterium sp.
CCGTGCCACTGAGCACAACCCGGGCGATGCGTCCGGCTCCATGCCGAGTGAGGTAGCGGACAACTTCAGCCGTTCCCATCGAATGGCCAATCAAAGTGATGCCATATAGATCAAGCCCCTCGATCACGGCGGCCAGATCGTCGGCCAGCGTGTCAATGTCGTAGCCGGTCGGTGGCCGGTCGGAGCGACCATGGCCACGACGGTCGTAGGTGATGCAGCGGAATCCCGCCGTCATCAAGTCCGTCAGCTGGTAACTCCACATGTCGCCGTTAAGGGCCCAGGCGTGCGCGAATACGACCGGCTCGTCGCCCGGATAGTCGGTGTAGAAAAGCGAAAACTGTTCTGCAGTCTTGATATATGGCACTGTCTTAACTCCTGTGAGATGTTGGTTGGTCGTGTTCTACGTCGGCACCTTGTCGAGGAAGCCGACGACGCGGGCCAGTCGTCCGTCGGCGCCGACGGAGGCGACATCGGAGCCGATCACAAGTGGGTCATCCGCGTCGCGGCCCAAGCCCCAGGTGAAGCGGGCGACATCGTGGTGGGTGTCGACCGCGCCCGCCAAAGCGAAGACGTGGTCCGGGAATTGGCCTTGGGTGGCGGCGATGGCCGCGTCGATGGCATCGTGGCCGTGCGCGTCAACCAGGGGATCGACGTAGCTGGCATCGGCGGCCCAAGTCGTGGCGATCAGCTCACGGCGGGTGGTCGAGTCGGTCTCGTTCCAGCAGGCAAGGTAACGATCGATGAGCTCGTGCATGGTGGTTCATCCTTTGGGCGAGTCGCGAATTTGCACCCGATCGTGGACCGCGGTCCTGCGCGCTGTCGATTACCCGGCAGGTAATCGTGGCCGTGAGCCTGCGCGGCTAGCATCGTGACGGTGACGACTCTCGCTCAGCGGGCTCCGGCAACACCTCCAGTCGGTCAGCTGTTGCGTGAATGGCGCGAGCGACGCCGAATAAGCCAGCTCGACTTGTCCATTCAGGCGGATATCTCAGCCCGGCATCTGAGCTTCGTGGAGACCGGCCGGTCGCGCCCGACACCGGGGATGATCCTGCGGCTCAGCGAGCAACTCGATGTGCCACTGCGTGAGCGCAATGCGCTGCTCCTGGCCGGCGGCTACGCGCCCGCCTATCCCGAGCACTCACTGGACGAGCCGGAACTGACGCGGCTGCGCACAGCATTGCGTCAGATCCTCACCGGACACGAGCCGTACCCGGCGTTGGTCGTCAACCGATGGTGGGAAATGCTCGACGGCAACGCGGCCGTCGCAGTGCTTACCGAAGGATGTGACCCCGCGCTGCTCACGCCGCCGGTGAACGCATTGCGCGCATCGTTGCACCCGGACGGCATGGCGCCTCGGATCGCCAATCTGCCTGAGTGGCGCGCGCATATCCTCGAACGGCTGCACCGCCAGGTCAAGAACACCCGCGACCCCCGGCTGGCCGAGTTGCATGCCGAGTTGTCGGCCTACCCGGGGGGCGCGGCCGAGCGCCCCGGGCTCACCGACGTCGCGGTGCCGTTGCGCCTTCGTCACGGCGACCGAGAGTTGGCTTTTTTCAGCATGACCGCCGTCGTCGGCGCGCCGCTGGATGTCACGGTCGCCGAGGTGGCGATCGAGTCGTTCTATCCCGCCGACGCGGAAACCGTTGCGGCGCTGCACACAATTGGAAAGTGAGCCCATGACCCCTGTGCACAGGTAACAACGTGCTGCACGGCGGAATCGTGATGGCCCTGGCGGACTCGGCGGGCGGGGTATGTGCGTTCCTGAATCTCCCTGAGGGGGTGGCAGGAACCGCAACCATCGAGTCCAAGACCAATTTTCTGCGTCCGCTGACGATGCGGGCCGGAACGGCCCGAGAAGGAAGCGGACCATCAGGTTCTGCTACCCGTAGCGGCACGGTGAAGGCGCACACCCGCCCGCTGCACATCGGAAAGCGGGTCATCGTGCTGGAAACGGATGTCCGCGGCGACGACGGCAAGCTAGCCGCCAAAGTGCTGCAAACCCAAGCGATCCTGTGATCAGCGAGCGAGTTTTCGCGCCAGCCGCTCGGTGAATTCGCGCGCCCGATCCGGACTATCGAGCGCGTAGGTGGCTGCGGTGGCACGATCACCATCGTCGCTGTGCCGCACCACGATTGGGATACCATCATCGGCGACTGCGTCGAACGCGTCCTCGTCGGTAATATCGTCGCCGAGGTAAATCGGTAACAGTGGTCCCGGCTGTTCGTCATCGCGAATGTGCTCGAGCACCCAATGCAGCGTCTTGCCCTTGTCCCAGTCGACATTTGGACGTAGCTCGATGACTTCGCGACCCGTAGTGACGCGAAGCGCAGCGCGCTGGCCGGCGCTTCGTACCGCGGCGGCCACCTCGTCGACCCGGTCACGTGCGGCGTTGCGGTAGTGCACGGCAACACCGAACCGCTTGTGCTCCACCACGACACCGGCGATGTCACCCAGTTGGTCGGTCAGCTCGGCGGCCGCCTCCCCGAGGACCGGGATACTTGCCGCCGCCTCGGCATTTTCGTGGTGTGCGCCGTCGGGTCCGGTCAGCTCGAAACCGTGACTGCCCGCATACCAGATGCCAGGCAGGCCGATCCGCTGGCGCACGTCGGCGAGGTCGCGGCCGCTCAGGATCGCGACAGGACACTGTGCGGTCAGCGATATCAGCGCGTCGGCCGCACCCTCGACCAGCTGAGCAGCGTCGGGATTCTTGACGATGTTGGAGAGCGTGCCGTCGAAGTCGAAGAACACCGCCGGGCGTCGACCGGTCATCGCGTCAAGAGCTTCGAGCCCGTCGGGCAGCTCGGACATCCGGCGGTCCCCGGTGCGCACGTTGATCTCGCGCAGGTCGGTGATCACCGCGTCGGCCCCGCGGCTGCGCAGCTCGTCGGCGCGTCCGGTCGTGTCGATCGCGATCACCAATGCGAATCCGCCGGCCCGGGCGGCCGCGACACCGTCGGGGGTCGCCGTGACGACGGCACACCGGCCGGGGAATACCGACAGCCGGTTCGCTGCCTCGGTGGCGACACCGGCGTCGTGCAGTTGTTTCACGAGGTGCTTCGCGACTGCCCGGTCACCGAGGTCGAACAGCACCGCGTCGTGGCGGCGCGGATCGATGGTGACCGACATTCGCCTGCCCTGCCTTCCCGGCACGCCGTTGCAATGCCGGTAGCAAGGGTAGCCAGGTCGACCGGTCTCCTGGCCGTCAGACTGATTTCTTGGCGAACAGCAAGACCGAGTCCTGGCTGAGCATTTCCAATCGCGCCACGGCCATCGAGATACCTTTGGCCAGTTCGTCGACGTCGGCTGCGGCATCGTAATCGGCGGTGATACCGAACACCAGGTCATTGGCATAGCTCAGGACCGCGACACCCGTGCGCAACCGCAGCGCAATCGGTGGGATCGGCAGCAGGCGCGCCACCTTGCTGCCCATCATCACCAACTGGCGGCGCGGTCCCGGGACATTGGTTGCCAGCGTCACGATGCCGCGCTGGGGCAGACGGGTGAGAAGTCGAATCAGCCACGAGGACAACATGAACGGAATGTAGTTGGTCGCCGACACCGCCACGTTGCCCGCTTGCCGCTGCCCACCTTGCTTGGCCCGGCTCAACCGGCTGTGCACGATCCGCAATTGCTGGATCGGGTCGTCCTGTTCGACGGGCAGATAGGGCAGCATGACAGAGAGGCGATTGCCCGGCTTGTCGAGTGCGTCGGGCGAGCGCACCGACACCGGGACCAGGGTGCGCAGCGAGTCCGGGCGGGGTTCCTCGCCGCGATGCAGCAATACGGAGCGGAAGCCTTCGGTGATCGCGGTAAGCGCAACGTCGTTGATGGTCACGTCGAACTTCCGGCATACCTGTTCGACCTCGGCGAGCGGGACGCGCACCGCCCGATAACACCGCATCCTGGTGACCGGCCCCACCAGTGACGAGCCCGCGGAAGGTTGGAGCAAGCCGGCGGCAATTTCCGCCGCGCCGCCAACCGTCCGCGCAGCAGCACCGGTAATGCTGGTGGCCGTCCGCCAGATGTTGTCCAGCGGGTTCCAGAGGTTCTCCAGCGGTTTGGCGTCCGGCACCGGCTTGAGGTGTTGGCGTGTCGCGGCAGTCCGCTTGGTGACGGTGGGAGGAGCGAACGGATCGCCGTCGACGTCATCGCACAGTCGAGTGAGAATGCGGATCGCCGAGATTCCATCGGCCATGCAGTGGTGGATCTTGATCAGGATCGCCCAGCGATTGCCCTTCAGGCCCTCGATGGCCCAGCATTCCCACAGCGGGCGGTCCCGGTCCAGACGGCGCTCCAGCACATCGGCAACGACTCGGTACAGTTCGGCGTCATCGCCGGGCCGCGGAAGTGCTACCCGGCGCACATGACGGCTGAGGTCGAATCCCGGATCGTCGACCCACTGCGGAGCACCGACATCGAACGGTTGGGTACGCAGCATTTGTGTGCAGCGTGGTATCGCTCGGATACGTTCTGCCAGAATGTCTTTGAACTGATCATGATTGGGGGCGGAGCCGTCGATGATCGCGACTCCGCCGATGGCCAGGCTGACGTTCCGGTCCGAATCTTCCGCCATCAGGAAGCCCGCATCGAGCGCGTTGAGTTGCTCCACGATTCGGCACCGCCGTTCACTGCTGGGGATTTCGTATGAGTATCCGATGCTCACCCCAGCAGGAGGTGGCGGCAAGATTAATTCATGTAAACAACTGGAGTCTATTGTGTGGCAACGTGGTTCACGCGACTTGACAGGTGTACAGGAGCCCGCGCTGTCTGAGAATCTCTGAGAGTTCTCTCAACTACCGGCAAGGGTGGACTATCTCCCGTGTTTCACCCGCCGCGGCTTCTCCGGCGGCGACCTCGGCGCCTGCTGGTGGTTGCCGCGGCTGATCAGTTTCGCCAAGGCCATCGAAATGCTCTACACGGCAGAATCTTTCGATGCGCGACGCGCGTTCAAATCGCCTTCGTCAACCAGGTCTGCTCAGCGACGCGTCGAAAGTTTGCGCCCATCACCGCGGCAACGTCGATGTCGTCCCACCCTCGCTCACTGAGGTGATGCCCGATCCCGACTAATGTCTCCGGTGGCATCCACTGGATCGGGCCCCACCGGGTATAGCTTTCGTCGAACAGGTCCGGGTTGGCCGCAAGCTCGTCGAGAAAGTCGCCGCTGTCGAACGAGAAGTCGGTACTAATTCCGACGTGGTCGATCCCGACAAGTTCGACGGCGTATTCGATGTGGCGCGTCATCGCCTCGAGTGTCGGAGTGTTGGGGCCCAAGAAGATTCCGACACCGGTCACGCCGATGACGCCGCCGGTGGCGGCGCAGGCCCGGGCCTGCTCGTCGGTGATGTTGCGCGGATGGTCCCAGATGCTTCGCATACAGGAGTGGCTATAGACGGCCGGGCGATTGGTGATTTCACAGATGTCAAGGCCGGTGCGTGGGCTGCAGTGCGATCCGTCGGGCACCATGCCAGCTGCGTTCATCTCGGCGATCAGCTTCCGCCCCCACGCCGTGAGACCGGTGTCGTCGGCGTCGAGGCAACCACAGCCGGCAATATTTGCGTGGTTGTAGGTCGGCAACATAGTGCGGATACCAAGTTGAGCCAGCCGGTCGACGTTCGCGAGATCGCCCTCCAGCGGCGCGCAATCCTCAAGGTCAAAAGCCACCGCGATCTCGCCGGTGGCCAAGTTGCCGGTTTCCGCTAACGCCAAAGCGGGGTGATTTTGAACGGCCCGCCGGAAGCATTCGACGAGGTCCAGCACGTCGTGAAGGCTCTGGGGCACGTAGCCGACGTTGACCGAAACAAAGGTTCCACCGGGGTGGTTGTAGCGGGCCAGCTCCGAGATATCGGCATCGGACCGCAGCGGCAAGCAAGTGTGCTGATCCCAGAGCAGCGACGGCATGGTTCGAACATGCTCTATTCGCGGCGGCAGTGGAAGTGGCAACAATCGAACATATATTCGATAGACTGGCCGCGTGGGTTTCAGCAATGGCCCGCCGGGCTGGGCGGAAATGGAGCGGGTGCTCGCCGGTAAGCCGCGCCGTCCCGGCACGCCATCTGTGTGGGGACCGGCCGATGACGTCCCATTCTCGCGCAAGCGGGGGGGCTACCAGCCGCCGGACGATAACCGGACGGTTCGCTCGTCCGTCCCGTATGCCGAGTTGCACGCGCATTCGGCGTTCAGCTTCCTCGACGGGGCCAGCACGCCAGAGGAGCTGGTCGAAGAGGCGGTGCGGCTGGATCTGCGCGCTATCGCGCTGACCGACCACAACGGCCTCTACGGGGCGGTGCGGTTCGCGGAAGCGGCCGCGGAATTGGATATGCATACCGTATTCGGTGCCGAACTCTCGTTAGGGCCCGGCGCCCGGACCGACGACCCCGATCCAGCGGGTCCGCATCTGCTGGTGTTGGCTCGCGGCCCGGAAGGCTATCGACGATTGTCGCGGCAGCTGGCTGCGGCGCATCTGGCCGGCGGCGAGAAAGGCAAGCTGCGGTTTGACTTCGATACGCTCACCGACGCGGCGGGTGGGCACTGGCACATCTTGACCGGTTGCCGTAAAGGTCATGTCCGCTCTGTACTGGCCACCGGCGGGCCAGCCGCGGCCGCGGCGGCGTTGGCCGATCTGGTGGACCGATTCGGGCGTACGCGGGTCAGCGTCGAGCTGACCCACCACGGGCATCCGCTCGACGACGAAGCCAACGCTGAATTAGCTGACCTGGCAACACGATTCGGGCTCAGCTGTGTTGCGACTACCGGTGCGCATTTCGCTGCGCCGTCGCGACGCCGGCTGGCGATGGCCATGGGTGCGATACGGGCCAGGCAGTCGCTGGACGAGGCGGCCGGCTGGCTGGCCGCGCTGGGCAATTCCCATCTGCGATCGGGTGAGGAGATGGCGCGGCTGTTCGCGCAG
>NZ_JBAPPI010000904.1:0-10388 GCF_049280035.1 Mycobacterium sp.
GCGCTAGGCGCCGAGCGACCGGAGCGTTCCCGCCTGCGGGCCGCGCACACCATCCGCCCCGGCGGTCTGCCGCGCCCAGCGCGGCTGGCCGTCGCCATGGCCGGTTTGGCTGCCGTCGCCGCCGCAATCTGGCTGGGCACCACGGCGCTGATCACGGCGCCGGCACCCACGCCGAGCAGACCTACCACCGCAGAACACATCACCGTGTCACGCCCGCCGATGGCAATCCCGTTGTCGGACCAACAGATCCTCGAGCTGCTCGGCGCCGCGCCGGACTTCGGCCCCTTCGCTGACCCACGACGCCGGGGGTCATGCCTGGCCGGCTTGGGCTATCCGGCCGACGCCCGAGTTCTGGGTGCCCGGCCGGTTGAGATCGCCGGACGGCAGGCCGTCGTGCTGGTGCTCCCCGGCGACACGCCCGGAGCGCTGAGGGCCTTGGCGGTGCCGCCGACCTGCAGCTCTGTCAACACCGGCCTGTTGGCTGACAGGATCGTCAGCCGTCCGTAGTGTTCGCGGGAACAGCACCGCCTACCCTGGCGTTCGACTGCTTTGAAGCGGCTTGAAGTATCCGAAAGGCTGGTATGAGCTCCTCAAGCACCACCGTTCACAACGTGATCATCATCGGCTCCGGACCTGCTGGTTACACCGCGGCGCTGTATGCGGCGCGCGCCCAGCTGGCGCCGGTGGTGTTCGAGGGCACCTCGTTCGGCGGAGCGTTGATGACCACCACCGAAGTGGAGAACTATCCCGGTTTTCGCGACGGGATCACTGGCCCGGAGTTGATGGATCAGATGCGCGAGCAGGCGCTGCGGTTCGGTGCGGACCTGCGCATGGAGGACGTTGAATCGGTGTCGCTGGACGGCCCGGTCAAGTCGGTCACCACCGCGGAAGGGGAGACTTTGCAGGCGCGGGCCGTCATCCTGGCGATGGGCGCTGCGGCGCGCTATCTGCACGTGCCGGGTGAGCAGGAGCTGCTAGGGCGCGGGGTCAGTTCATGCGCCACCTGCGACGGATTCTTCTTCCGCGATCAGGACATCGCGGTGATCGGCGGCGGGGACTCGGCGATGGAAGAGGCCACCTTCCTCACCAAGTTCGCCCGCAGCGTGACAATCGTGCACCGCCGCGACGAGTTCCGGGCCTCGAAGATCATGCTCGACCGGGCCCGCAGCAACGACAAGATCCGGTTTGTGACCAACAGCATCGTGGTCGCCGTCGACGGCGACACCACGGTGACCGGCCTGCGGCTACGGGACACCGCCACCGGCAAGGAATCCACGCTGGCGGTAACCGGAGTCTTCGTGGCAATCGGCCACCATCCGCGGTCTGAATTGGTGCGCGGCGCCGTAGACCTGGACTCGGCGGGCTACGTGCAGGTCGAAGGCAACACCACCCACACCTCGCTCGACGGGGTGTTTGCGGCCGGCGACTTGGTCGATCACACCTACCGGCAGGCGGTCACCGCCGCCGGGACGGGTTGCAGCGCAGCAATTGACGCCGAGCGCTGGTTGACCGAATGCGCGGAACCGGCCGCACCCGCAAAGACCAAATCCGCCGAAATTCCGGCAGCAGCGACACTTTGATTGGAGCAGCAATGACGAACACCGATTCTGCCGGCGCACCGGTAGACGTTTCTGACGCATCTTTCGAAACCGACGTATTGGGCAGCAATACGCCTGTGCTGGTTGACTTTTGGGCTACCTGGTGCGGACCATGCAAGATGGTGGCGCCGGTGCTGGCGGAGATCGCCGCCGAAACGGCCGGACAGCTCACCGTTGCCAAACTTGATGTCGACGCAAATCCCGAGACCGCCCGCAATTTTCAGGTGGTTTCTATCCCGACGTTGATCTTGTTCAAGGACGGCCAGCCGGTCAAGCGGATCGTCGGGGCCAAGGGTAAGGCGGCGTTGTTGCGCGAACTTTCCGACGCCGTTCCCAACGTCGGATAGTTCAATACAGATCGGCGCGATTTGCCTGGCGTTTTCCCGAAATCGGTGAGCGTCTGCGACAATACCGCCAAGCCTGTCAAAAAGCGGCAGGGCTGTTCACACCAGCTCACCGGAGGCCTTGAATGTCGCATCCGCACCGCGGCGCCGGCGAGGCGCTGCGCTGTGGTGACCGCAGCGCAGCGGTCACCGAGATTCGGGCTTCGCTGACCGCGCTGGGGCATCTGGACGGCCCGGATGAAGATTTCACCACCGGAAGGCATGTGGCGGTCGATGTCTTCGACGAAGAGCTCGACCATGCAGTGCGGGCGTTTCAGCAGCATCGGGGGCTGCTGGTGGACGGGATCGTTGGCGAAGCCACCTATCGGGCGCTCAAAGAGGCGTCCTACCGGCTCGGTGCTCGCACGCTGAACCATCAATTCGGTGCGCCGATGTATGGTGACGACGTCGCCACATTGCAAGCCAGGCTGCAGGATCTCGGCTTTTACACCGGGTTGGTCGATGGATACTTCGGCTTGCAGACGCACAACGGGTTGATGTCATACCAGCGCGAATACGGGCTCTACGCCGACGGTATCTGCGGCCCGGAAACGTTGCGCTCCTTGTACTTTCTCAGTTCGCGGGTGACCGGCGGCTCGTTGCACGCCATCCGTGAAGAGGAGCTGGTCCGTCGATCCGGGCCGAAGCTGTCGGGTAAGCGGATCATCATCGATCCCGGCCGCGGCGGCACCGACCACGGGTTGATCACGCACGGTGCAGCCGGGCCCATCAGCGAAGCAGATGTGTTGTGGGACTTGGCAAGTCGTCTTGAGGGACGAATGACCGCCATCGGCATGGAGACGTTCCTGTCGCGGCCGACCAACCGCAGCCCATCGGACGCCGAGCGGGCCGCGACGGCTAACGCCGTCGGTGCCGATCTGATGATCAGCCTGCGTTGCGCAACCCAGGCCAGCCCGTCGGCTAACGGGGTCGCATCGTTCCACTTCGGCAATTCGCACGGCTCGGTCTCCACCATTGGCCGCAATCTGGCTGACTTCGTTCAACGAGAAGTGGTCGCGCGCACCGGTTTACGCGACTGCCGCACCCACGGCCGTACCTGGGACCTGCTGCGGCTGACCCGAATGCCGACCGTTCAGGTCGACATCGGCTACATCACCAACCCGCGGGATCGCGGGCTGCTGGTCACCACCCAAACCCGCGATGCGATCGCCGAGGGCATCCTGGCGGCGGTCAAGCGCCTTTATCTGCTCGGCAAAAACGACCGGCCCACCGGCACATTCACCTTCGCCGAGCTACTTGCCCACGAGTTGTCGGTGGAGCAGGCCAGCCGGCTCAGCGGTTCGTAGCCGACGATCCTGCCGTAGATCCTGCTCCGACGGGCTGCTGCAGCGACGAGGTTTCCAGCAGCCGCTCCAACGCGGCTTCGACCTCGGCCTTCCAGCCAAGACCCTTGTCCAGCTCGAGCCGCAAGCGCGGAAAATAGCGGTGCGGCGCCACCACGACGAATCCCACATCGCGCAGGAAGTCGGCGGCGATCACGCAGTGCTCGACCGAACAGTCCCCTAGCGAATCCAGCACTGGCCGCAGCTCGGGGTCGATGCTCTGCGAGTTGAGCAGCTCCGCGACGTGCTCGGTGCGACCGAACGCCTCCAATGCCCGGACGCCGCGTCGGACCAACTCGTCGACCACCCGCGCCACCAGGCTGTAGGGCAGCTCATCTGCGGCTGGCCCGGGCTCCACCCGCATCGAGGTGAGCAGGACGGCGTCGGCCGACACCGGCGCCGTCGGAAAGCGCTGCGCCCGGGGCACCGCCCGCGGCGGAGCGTAGAACGCATAGCCCAGGCAAGGTGGCTCGCCTCCACCGCACTCGTGCGGAGCCGCCGTCGCCACCTGACCGCACGATCCCCACTCCAGCATGACCATCGACAGCCATGCCTCTTTCTCGAATTCCGGGTCGGCGAGTTGGTCTTCGTTGCCGAGGGTTGCGGGGTCGACTTCCCAGAAAGTGCAGCGGCGCGCATGCTTGGGAAGCTGGTCGAAGGCTTCGAGTCGCAGCGGTGTGATTCGAGCAGACACTAGACTCCTGGGCCTCCGTGGAGTGCTGTCATTGATGACCCTGCTTCTCCTCAGGCCATTGTGGCCCGCATCGTCGCAGGGCGCCACCAATGCCCGACTTCCCCGCGAACGGGTGGTGCCGCCACCCCGCAGCTGAGCGTACCCCCCGTGCGCGGCCGACGGCGATACCCGCGCGAGCCCGAATCCCGGCCAAAACAGCCGCTCGCCTCACCGCCCGGGACCCACCAGCCGCCCAGCGCTGGTCCAAGCCGCCATCAAAGCGAAATGCCCTGGTGCACAGTCCGATTCAGCTGATCCCGGCATGCCGGAGCGGCCTGGTACACCGGATTGTCACAGTGACGTAATCGGCTCGTGTCTGTGGTCAGGCGTTCGGCGAATTCATCAGGCCGACGATGCGCTGCAAATCGTCCACCGAACCGAACTCGATCACAATCTTGCCTTTGCGTTTGCCCACGCTGACTGTGACGCGGGTATCGAAAGCGCCCGACAACTGCTCGGCAACGTCCTGCAGGCCCGGCATCTGGATCGGCTTACGCCGCGGAGGCGCCGGGTGGCTGGAATCGCTGCGGTTGGCGAGCGTGACCGCCTCCTCGGTTGCCCGCACCGAGAGCCCCTCGGCGACGATCCGCACCGCGAGGTTTTCTTGTGCCTCGGGACCACCGTCAAGAGACAACAGCGCCCGGGCGTGGCCGGCCGACAGCACTCCCGCGGCGACTCGCCGCTGCACCGGAATCGGCAAGCGCAACAACCGGATCATGTTCGTGATCAGCGGACGGGACCGGCCGATCCGGGCAGCCAGTTCATCGTGGGTCACTCCGAACTCGTCGAGCAGTTGCTGATAGGCCGCCGCCTCTTCCAGAGGGTTCAACTGCACCCGGTGAATGTTCTCCAGCAGTGCATCGCGCAGCAGGTTGTCCTCGCCGGTCTCGCGCACGATCGTCGGGATCGCGGTCATGCCGGCCGCTTGGGCGGCACGCCACCGCCGCTCCCCCATCACGAGCTGATAACGCTGGCCGCCCGGCATGGCGCGCACCACGATCGGCTGCATGAGGCCGAACTCGCGGATCGAGTGCACGAGTTCAGCGAGTGCCTCCTCGTCGAAGACCTGCCGCGGTTGGCGTGGATTCGGCTCGATGAGGCCTGGGTCGATTTCGCGGTACACCGCGCCAATACCGGTGGGCCCGCTCGCCGCCGGGCCGCCCAGCACCACGTCGGCTGCGGCGTCGCCCATCCGCGGTGCCGTTGAGTCGGGCGTGCCGTCGGCCGGTCCGGTGGGGATCAGCGAAGCCAGGCCTCGCCCTAGCCCGCCCTTCCTACGTAGCGGCTGGGTCATGCTGGTTCCCCCTCCTCGGGTGCTGCTGCGTCGCGCTCCGCGAGCTCACGGCTGGCGTCGAGATAACTCATCGCACCACGCGATCCGGGATCGTAATCGATGATCGTCATGCTGTAACCAGGCGCCTCGGAGACCTTCACGCTGCGCGGGATCACGGTGCGCAAGACCTTGGCCCCGAAGTAGCGGCGGACTTCGTCGGCCACCTGATCGGCGAGCTTGGTCCGGCCGTCGTACATGGTGAGGATCACCGTGCTCACGTCCAGACTGGGGTTCAGATGGGCTTTCACCATCTCGATGTTGCTCATCAATTGAGACACCCCTTCCAGCGCGTAGTACTCGCACTGGATCGGGATCAACACCTCGGGGGCAGCAACGAGAGCGTTGATAGTCAGCAGGCCCAGCGACGGTGGGCAGTCGATGAAGACGTAATCGAAGTCGGCCCCCTCGAGGTCGGCCAGCGCGGTGCGCAATCGATTCTCCCGCGCCACCATGCTCACCAATTCGATCTCGGCGCCGGCCAGGTCGATGGTCGCCGGGACGCAGAACAGGCGGTCGCTGTGCGGACTGCGGCGCAGCGCGGTCTGCAACGGCATCTCCCCGAGGAGCACTTCGTACGACGAGGGCGTACCGGAATGACGCTCGGTGATGCCCAGCGCGGTGCTCGCATTGCCCTGCGGATCCAGATCGATCACAAGCGTCTTGAGTCCTTGGACGGCCAGTGCCGCGGCCAGGTTCACCGCCGTGGTGGTCTTGCCGACGCCGCCTTTCTGATTGGCGATAGTGAAAAGTCGGCGATGGCGCGGTCGGCGCAACGGTTGGTAGGCCGTGTGCAGCACCTGCATCGCGCGCTCGGCGGCGGCTCCGATCGGGGTGTCGAATTCCGATGTTTCACGTGAAACATGCGTCTGGGTGGCTCCGTGTTCGGAACTGTACGGGTCGTGCGGCGCACTCATAGGCTCTCCCTGTTCGACCGTCGACGCGGCATGCCCCGGGCCGGAGCCGGCTTGCTGCGCCGCGCCACCACCACGGTTGTCGGCGGAGACAGATACTTCACGCCACATTCCACCACCCTGGCATCCGCAGCGCCCAATGCGCTCATCACACGCCGGTACTCGCGGACTTCGTCGGGGGCCCGCTCCCCCTTGATCGCCAACATCCGCCCGCCCGGCCGCAATAACGGCAAGCTCCATCGCGTCACCTTGTCCAGCGGGGCCACGGCTCGGGACGCGACGACGTCGAATGCACCGACGGTCTGGCGGACTGCGGCGTCCTCCGCGCGGCCTCGGACCACTTCCACGTCCAACCCGAGTCCAGCCACAGCCATCCGCAGGAACTCGGTTCGGCGCAGCAGCGACTCGATCAGGACGACGCGCAGTCCCGGCTTGGCGATCGCCAACGCCAAGCCCGGCAGCCCGGCGCCGCTACCGATATCAGCGACTCGCTCGCCGGGTTCCAGCAATTCGGCGACGACGCCGCAGTTCAATAGGTGCCGCTCCCAGATCCGATCGATTTCGTGCGGGCCCAGCAGCCCCCATTCGACGCCGGTATCGGTGAGCAACTCGGCGTAGCGCTTGGCGAGGTCGAGGCGCGGCCCGAAGATCGCGTTTGCAACTTCGGGCGGCGAGGGTGCCTGCGGCGCCGCGCCGCGGGGAACGACATGTTTCACGTGAAACATTCCTCCCGTCGGGGCCGCTCGGGTCCGGCCGGAGCCCGGACGAACTACACCGATGTAAGTCTGGCGTCGTTTCAGTCGACGAGTACGACGACCCGGCGCGACGGCTCCACGCCCTCGCTCTCGCTACGGACTCCGTCGACCGCCGCCACCGCGTCGTGAACGATCTTGCGCTCAAATGGCGTCATCGGAGCGAGTTCCTCGCGTTCGCCACTTTCCAGTACCCTCCTGGCCACCTTGTCGCCCAACGCCGCCAACTCTTCGCGCCGGCGCCGCCGCCAGCTCGCGATGTCGAGCATCAGCCGGCTGCGCTCTCCAGTCTTCTGGTGCACCGCCAGCCGGGTCAGTTCCTGGAGGGCGTCGAGCACCTCGCCCTTGCGACCCACCAACTTAGTCAAGTCGTCGCTACCGTCGATGCTCACCACCGCGCGACTACCCTCGACGTCCAAGTCGATGTCGCCGTCGAAGTCAAGTAGGTCCAGCAGCTCTTCCAAGTAGTCGCCGGCGATCTCTCCCTCGGCGACCAACCGCTCCTCGGTATCGACCAACCGCTCCTCGGTATCGGCCTCCGCCTCGGTATCGCTCGTCGCCGTGTCCGCCAAAGTCGCCTCCGGCGCCTCTTCTGCCGGAGCTTCGGCTGTGTCGTATCCGGTTGTGTCCGCGTCCGTCATGCCTGCTTGTTTCCTTCCCGTCGTCCGAGCCCTTGCCCGGCTAAGTCTGCGACCCGGCATCAGTTGCGACACCGGGCTTATTCACCGTTGTCGGTCAACGTCTGCGCTTCTTGGGCTTCACTCCCGGACGTGGGGTTCGGCCGGCCGGGTTGGTATTGCCCAGCGCTTGATCGCTCGCAGGCTCTGCCGCCGGCCTGTCCCCATCGGAACCGTCAGAGGGGCCCGACGATCCGTTGCCACCCCCCGGCGCGTTTCTCGGCGACCGCTTCGGTTTGGCGCCCGGCGCCGGCGCGTTGGCCGCCCGGCGTTCCAGCGCTTCGCGCTTCTTCGCCTCTTCCTCTTTCTCGATCATCCCGAACACGACATGCTGCTGGCCGAACGTCCAGATGTTGTTGGCGAACCAGTAGAAGATGATCGCCAACGGCAAGAACGGCCCCCCGACCACCACGCCGAGCGGAAACACGTACAGCGCCAGCTTGTTCATCATCGCGGTCTGCGGATTGGCCGCGGCCTCGGGGCTCTGCCGCGCCACGGACGCTCGGCTGTTGAAGTAGGTGGCGATGCCCGCCAGGATCATCACCGGCACGCCGACGGCGATGACAGCGGGTCGGCTGAATTCGGTGAAGGCAGCCAGGCTGGTTCCCCGCTGTGTCATCGTGGCGCCCAGCGGTGCGCCAAATAGGTTGGCGTCCAAGAAATGTCCGACATCCGCGGCGGTGAAGACGTAATTGCCGAGCTCGCGGTTCCGCTCGGGCGAAAGCCCCAGCTGTCCGATACCAGTGGTCGTCCGGTTGAAGCATCGCAGCACGTGGTACAGCCCAAGAAACACAGGGAGCTGCGCGAACATCGGCAAGCAGCCGAGGATGGGATTGAATCCGTGCTCGCGCTGCAGCTTCTGCATTTCCAGCGCCATCCGCTGACGGTCCTTGCCGTACTTCTTTTGCAGCGCCTTGATCTGCGGCTGCAACTCCTGCATCTGTCGGGTGGTACGGATCTGGCGAACGAACGGGTGGTACAAGATCGCCCGCAGCGTGAACACCAGAAACATCACCGACAGCGTCCAGGCGAAGAAGCTCGAGGGGCCCAGCAAGAAGGCGAACGCCTTGTACCAGAGCCACATGATCGCCGAGACCGGGTAATAGAAGTAGTCCAGGCTGAACGGATCAAACGACAACAGAATCACTCTCCCCTAGCGTCGCTGGGGTATCCCAGCCGTCGACCCGGTCTGCCCGCCGTTCCGGTATCGGGTCCCATCCTCCCCGATGCCACGGACCACACTTCGCCAGCCGGACGGCTGCCAGCCCAGTCCCCCGCACCAACCCATACTCGGCCAGGGCGTCCACGGCGTACTGGCTACAGGTCGGGGTGAACCGGCACGTCGGCAACCGCAGCGGCGACACCATGTGGCGGTACAGCTGGATCAGAAAAATCAATCCGCGCGCCACCGCCATCTCGGCGCCGCGCAGCCATTGCCTCACCTTTGACGTTATGTCAGTCACCGACGAGCTCCCGTTGCTTCAATGCGGCGTAAGCCGGCGCGTAGTTCTTCCTCCAACCGGGCGGAGCCGAGGCTGCGACTGCTCGGCAGCGCACGGATTACCACGTGCTCGGACCGCTGCAGCCCTTCCACTACCCTGCGGGCGACATGCCTCAGCCGCCGGGCCAATTGATGCCGTTGCACCGCCGAGCCCACCGAGCGCGCGACGATCAGTCCGACCTTTGGCGGCTCGGCTGCTGCTATGTTCCCGGGCCGTGCGTAGATGACGAGGTCTGGCTGCACGGCGCGAGTTCCGTGCTTCACCGTGGCATCGAAATCGGTCGACCGCGTCATACGGTTCCGCGCGGAAAGCACCGCTGTTACACCGGAGTTCGAATCAGGCAGTCAGGGAGCGGCGGCCCTTGCGCCGCCGGTTGGACACAATCGCCCGTCCTGCCCGGGTGCGCATGCGCAGCCGGAAGCCGTGCACGCGGGCTCGGCGCCGGTTGTTCGGCTGGAAGGTCCGCTTGCCCTTTGCCACGACTCTCTCCTCGTTACATCTGGCATCGTGATCCGGCCCGGTGGCTATGCCGGTGGAACACGATTGCCCTCACGAAGCCTTGGCAGGCTCTGTGTCTCGCTGGTAACCGGCGCGGCCCCCGTGCATATGGCTCGGATCGCAGCCGTATCGCCGACTTTCGGGCGACTAGATGAGGGTACTGACGAGCATTCGCCGGGTCAAACCTGGCCTTGTCGGTTCCCGATCTGGCGGCGATATTTAACGAACGTCACACCCGCGACCGCCGGCCGTGAGCAATTCTACGAAAGGCCGGCCCAATGTTGCAGAACGGTTGGCCTGGGCGAGGAAAACTGTTAGCTTCGGACCGGTGTAGTTCCAAGCCGTCCCGACCCGGAACGGCGCCCGACAACGAAGCGAGGATGGCGGATCGGCTTCCTGGCCAGATGACCCACGCTGGCTGTCTCGAGCGCCGATCTCGCGTGCCGTCGGCGGCTATTTGCGGCGCGATGGTGGCTGTGCTGTCCACACTTGTGGATAACTATGTGGACAGTTCGTTGTCGCAACTAATGCCGATACGTCGACGTCAAAGCAGGGGGACCCGTCGTTGACCGAGGACCCCGGATCAACTTTCTCGACGGTCTGGAGTGCGGTCGTCTCCGAACTCAACGGCGAGATTTCCACCGACAGCACCGAGACC
>NZ_JBAPPI010000905.1:0-15544 GCF_049280035.1 Mycobacterium sp.
TGTGTGTGCGGCGATCTGGCCTTGTAGTCGGCGCTCATTTGGCGTTGTGCTCATGGGGCCATTTATGCAGGTATCCCCGCGCCATCACGTCGTGTCGCCGAGTGTTTCCCGTGGTCGCCGACAAAACTCGCTAGTCAGGCGATTAAACAAAGTTGTGCGGCGCGCGCAGGTTCTCACACGCGGTCGCCTCGTCTCAGGCGCCGAGCAGCTTCGCGTGCCCTGTGGTCCGCTGCTGATGCACCGTACCTTTCGAGCATGGTGTCCGAGCGCCAGCCCATCAGCCTCTTGAGGTCGCGTTCCTGGCCGCCCGCCAGCAGGAAATCGTGCGCGTTGGTGTGCCGGAACCGGTGCGGGTGAATCTCGGCCGGGTCCAGTCCGGCCCAGTCGGCGCGGACCTTCAGCCGCTCTCGGATGCCGTCAGGCGTGAACCTGCCGCGCCCCCCCAGGAACAACGCCGGGCTAGATGCGTGCTTATGCTTGCGCCGCTCGCGCAAATAGCGGTCCAGGGATTCCCCGGTGCGGGCACCGAAGTAGGCCGGGCGCACCCGGTTACCCTTCCCGGTGATCGTCACCGACTCGCCGTCGAGGTCCAGATCGACGAGATCGATTCCCGTCACCTCTGAGACACGCATCCCGCAGTCGATCAGCAGGCGGAACATGGCCTCGTCGCGGCGGTCGATAAACCGGCGCCCCCGGCATGCGCCCAGCAGCGCGGCCAGCTCGTCGTCGGTCAGGATGGGCACCGGCGGCGGCTCCGGTTCGTCGATGACGATCCCGGCCAGCGGGTCGCTATCGATGATGTCCTCGGCGCGCAGCCAGTTCACAAACCGGCGCAGTCCCGCCCAGCGGGTGCGGATGGTTCCCGTGCTGAGCCCGCGCCCGCGCAGATGGTCGAGCCACGCCAACACGTTCTCGTGACTCAGGCTGTCCAGGTCGGCCCCTAAGCCGCGTTCATCGCACCATCGGCCAAAGAACACGATGGATTGACCGTAGATGACGGCCGTGCGGTCTGCTTTGCCTGCCACGCGCAGCGACCGGTTGAAACTGCCCCGCAGTGACTCGAAATCGTCGGTCATGATTATCTAGGTTATATGGCGAACATGGCTTATGCTAGCGGGCGTACGACGTTACCTTGGCCTTTTCCCTGTTGGGTTCGCCCGGCATGGTCAGGATGCCGGTGATACCGGCATCCTCCGCACGCTGGCAATCGGCGACGGTGATGGCATCGGTCAACGGTGTGAGGATGGTGAAATCGTCCATGGCCAAACCGCTTTCGGCCCGCAACTCACGCAATCGGGCTGCGGCTGCGACCGCCCTGTCAGTCTTGATCAAGTCGCCGATCCAACCGTCGTGGCGGGCCGCGCGGCGCAGCGCGGTCTCGCTGAGACCACCGACGTAGACCGGTATCCGCGGCGGCGTGGGTTCCATCTCCAACCGCGGCGTTTGGTAGAACTCGCCGTCGAAATCCGTCCAGTCCGGCGACCACAGCGTCCGCATCAGCTCGAGCATCTCGTCGGTGCGTTTGCCGCGGTCGGTGAAGGGCTGCTGCATCAAGGCGAACTCGTCCGCACACCAGCCGACGCCGACACCGAGCTCCACCCGCCCGTCGGACAGATATGCCGCGGTGCCGATGGCTTTCGCCGCCGCATAGGGGTTGCGCATGGCCGGGATGTAGACCGTGGTGACGAACTTCAGCCGCGTCGTGACCTGGGCAAGCGCGCCGACCAGGACCCACGGATCAGGCCACTCGGTAAAGGGCTGCCAGCGCCGCTGGCCGTCCTTGGTATAGGGATACGGGGTGCTCAGGGTCTCCAGGTTGACGATGTGGTCGGGAATCCCGATGCCGTCATAGCCGAGGTCGTCGGCGGCCTTGGCGACCTCCACGATCTCACGGGTATTCAAGTATGCGCTGCTGATGTAGAACTTCATCCGGCGTCCCGCGCCCATGTAGGCCGAATGAAGATCCCTTCCGCTTCGACGGTGATTCCCTCGGCGTCGGAAAGATGGCCGGAGACAAAAGATTTGATTCCTTCGGTGCGCTCGACGGCGGCGTCGGCGCGAAGCCTGCCCAGCGGGGTGCCGCGCACGAATCGCACCGTGAGGGTTCCGGTGAACAGCGGTTTGGTCAGGCCCTCACTGGCGGCTTCGCCGAGGACATGGTCGAGGACCAGGGCGCATACGCCACCGTGCACCAGTCCGGGCGGCCCCTCGTAGGCCGCGTTGAGGGTGAACTCACTCCAACAGCGGGTGCCGTCGTCCGCATGGTGGATGGTCAGCGGCGGGGCGATCGGGTTGCGCAGGCCGATCACCGCGTTGCTCCAGACCACGGGCCGCCCCCCGACCGCGTAGCGCACCACCTGCGTTTCATCACGCTGCCTGCTGCGCAGGGCGTCCGCCGCCGCCCCGATCGCAGTCCGCGCGGCGTCGATGGCATCCTGGTCGGCCTCGGTGCGGATGGCGGCGTCGATGAGCTCGCGCACCGCGTCGGTCAGCGGCCCATACAACCCCGCGAGCCGATCATGCTCGTCGGCGCTCATCACCTCGTAAGGTATCTGCACTCCTACCCCGCCTCCTGGCGCCAGTGGCGGGCGTTCTGGATTAGCCGGCCTATGCTGTCTTTACTAACACCGATGCGCACCGCGCATTGCGGCCGGGGCTGCCTCATTCATCGAACACCTTGTGCACGACAGCTTTTGCGCGTCGGGTCAGCCGTAGGTAGTGGTCCAGGAATTCGCCGCCGTCCCCGCTCTTTTCCCAGCCGGCGGCGACCGCGACGGTGTTGAGCTGACGTCCGGGTCCAGGCAACTGATCGCTCGGCTTACCCCGAACCAGCACCAGCGCGTTGCGGGCCCGAGTCACCGTTAGCCAGGTCTGCCGCAGCAGCTCGGCGTCCTCGGCGGAAATGAGCTCGGCCGCGGCGATGGCATCCAGGCTCTCCAGCGTGGAGGTGTTATGCAACGCCTCGATCGCGTGCGCATACCGCAGCTGGAGCAGCTGCACGGTCCACTCGATATCAGCCAGGCCGCCACGGCCCAGCTTGGTGTGGGTCTTGGGATCGGCGCCGCGCGGTAGCCGCTCGGAATCCACCCGGGCCTTCAACCGCCGGATTTCCAGCACCGCCTCCGCGGACACCCCACCGGCGGGATAACGCGTCTTGTCGGCCATCAACAGGAATCGCTGACCCAGATCCGCGTCACCGGCGACCGCGTCGGCCCGTAGCAACGCCTGGATTTCCCAGGGCTGCGCCCACTGCTCGTAGTACGCCTCATATGACGCGAGCGTGCGGACCAGTGGACCGCTGCGGCCCTCCGGCCGCAGGTTGGCGTCGATTTCCAACGGTGGATCGGCGCTGGCGGTGCCCAACAACGCCCGAACCTGCTCGGCCACCGACACCGCCCAGCGCACAGCCTGCGAATCCTCGGCGCCCGCGACGGGTTCGCACACGAACAGCACGTCGGCGTCGGACCCGTAGCCCAGCTCACGGCCGCCCAGCCGGCCCATTCCGATGACCGCGATGGCAGCTGGGACTTCACCCGAAGAGGGAAGGTTGGCGCGGATCACCGCGTTCAGGGCGGCCTGCAGCACCGCAACCCAGACGGAGGTGAGCGCCGTGCACACTTCGGTGACCTTGAGCATGCCGAGCAGATCGGCTGAGGCGACGCGGGCCAGCTCACGGCGGCGCAGCGAACGAGCGACGGCAATGGCCTTCACCGGGTCGGTTTGTCGGCCCGCCGAGGCCACCAATGCACCGGCCACCGTCTCGGGGTCGACATCAAGCAGTTTCGGCCCCGACGGCCCGTCGCTGTATTGCTGGATGATCTCCGGCGCGCGCATCAGCAGGTCCGGCACGTACGCCGAGGTGCCGAGCACATGCATCAGCCGCTTGGCGACCGCCGGCTTGTCCCGCAGCGTGGACAGATACCAACGCTGCGCGACCATCGCCTCGCTGATCCGGCGGTAAGCCAACAGCCCGCTGTCCGGATCGGGGGTATCCGACAGCCAGTCCAGCAGCCTGGGCAGCAACACCGATTGCACCCGACCGCGGCGGCCGCTCTGGTTGATCAGCGCGGAGAGGTGGGTCAGCGCACTCTGCGGAGCGTCGTAGCCGAGTGCGGCCAGCTGACGCTCTGCCGCCGCCGGGGTCATACCGCGCGAGAACTCCAGGCCTTCCGGCGCAAGCGATTCCAGCAGCGGTTGGTAGAACAGCTTGGCGTGCAGCCGCGACACCCGCAGGTTGTGGCGTTTCAGCTCTTCGCGCAACACGCCCAGCGCGTCGTAGCGCCCGTCGGGTCGGATATGAGCCGCACGCGCCAACCAGCGCAGCGCCTCGTCGTCGTCGAAGGCGGGCAGCATATGAGTGCGTTTGAGTCGCTGCAACTGCAGCCGGTGTTCCAGCAGCCGAAGGAACTCGTAGGAGGCGGTCAGGTTGGCGGTATCGTCCCGGCCGACGTAGCCGCCGGCCCCGAGGGCTGCCAGCGCGTCCACCGTGGACGCCACGTGCAGCGACTTGTCGGTGCGACCGTGCACCAGTTGCAGCAGCTGCACCGCGAACTCGACATCACGCAGCCCGCCGCTGCCGAGTTTGATCTCACGGCTTCGGACGTCGGCGGGCACCAGCTGCTCCACCCGCCGCCGCATCGCCTGAACCTCGGGCACGAAATCTTCGCGCTCACAAGCGGTCCACACCATCGGCATCAAGGCGGCGACGTACTGCTTGCCCAATTCGGCGTCGCCGACGGCGGGCCGGGCTTTCAGCAGCGCCTGGAACTCCCAGGTCTTGGCCCAACGCTGGTAGTAGGCGATATGCGAGTCGAGGGTGCGGACCAGTTCGCCCTGGTTGCCCTCCGGGCGTAGCGCGGCGTCCACCTGGAAGAAGGTCTCTGACGCCACCCGCATCATCTCGCCGGCGATGCGGGCGGTGACCGCGTCGGCGTGCTCGGCGACGAAGATCACGTCGACGTCGCTGACGTAGTTCAGCTCGCGCGCCCCGCACTTGCCCATCGCGATGACGGCCAGCCGAGGCGGCGTGGCGTCGCCGCAGACGGTGGCCTCGGCGAGGGTCAGCGCAGCCGCCAGTGCGGCGTCGGCGATATCGCTCAAGTGGGCACCGACGGCGCGGAAAGACAGCACCCCTTCGTTCTCGACTGTGGGTGCCAAATCCAGGGCGGCCAGCAGCATCACCCGGTTGCGGTAGAGGATGCGCAGCCGCAACAGCACCGAGCTCAGGCCGTCTGAGGCCTCAGCGACGCACTCGGTAAAGGCGGCTCGCAGCTGCTCGGCGGATGGCAGCTGCAGATCGCCCTGCAGCAGATGCCACGCCTGCGGATTCGCGATCAGGTGATCACCCAAAGCCAGCGAAGACCCGAGCACGGCGAACAGCCGACCGCGCAGGCCGCGGTCGTTCGCCAGTGCCGCATTGAGTTCATCCCAGTCGTCGCCGAGCACTTCGGCCAGCCGGATCATCGCGCATAGGGCGGCGTCGGCGTCCGGTGCGCGCGACAGCGACCACAGCAGATCGACGTGCGCTTCGGTGTTCCAGCCCAGCTTCGCCAAGTTGGCACCTGCGCGCGCATCGACCAACCCGAGCCGGCCGACGCTGGGTACTTTCGACCGCTCGGTGACGGGTTGAACCACGACCACGACGGTAGCGCAGAATCCCTGGGACTTGGCTTTGCGGTCGCGCCAGCGGCCGTAAAAACTTATAAGGCGATGTAAGTCTTCAGCTCGTAGGGCGTGACATGGCTGCGGTAGGTGGCCCACTCCTGACGCTTGTTGCGCAAAAAGAAGTCAAAGACATGCTCCCCCAAAGCTTCTGCAACCAGCTCGGAACTCTCCATCGCACGAAGCGCTTCGTCGAGACTGGACGGTAGCTCGCGGTAGCCCATCGCGCGGCGCTCCTCGGGCGTGAGGTCCCACACATTGTCCTCTGCTTGCGGACCCAGGACGTACCCCTTTTCGACGCCGCGCAGCCCGGCGGCCAGCAGCACGGCGAATGCCAGGTAAGGGTTGCAGGCCGAGTCGGGGCTACGCACCTCGATACGTCGCGAGGAGGTTTTGCTTGGGCTGTACATCGGGATACGGACCAAAGCCGACCGGTTTGCCGCCCCCCACGACGCGGCGGTAGGTGCCTCACCGCCAAGCACCAGCCGCTTGTAGGAGTTGACCCATTGATTGGTAACCGCACTGATCTCGCTTGCGTGCTCGAGAATCCCGGCGATGAATGACTTGGCGACATCGGAGAGTTGCAACGGATCGTCGGGACTGTGAAACGCGTTGACCTCGCCCTCGAACAAGCTCATATGAGTATGCATGGCCGAGCCGGGGTATTGCCCAAACGGCTTGGGCATGAACGTCGCCCGCATCCGCTCTTCCAACGCGACCTCTTTGATGACGTAACGGAACGTCATCACGTTGTCGGCCATCGACAGCGCATCCGCAAAGCGCAAATCGATCTCTTGCTGTCCGGGCGCGCCTTCATGGTGGCTGAACTCCACCGAGATCCCCATGAACTCCAGGGCGTCAATCGCATGCCGACGGAAGTTGGAGGCGGTGTGCACAGCCTGGTCGAAGTAGCCGGCGTTGTCGGCCGGAATGGGCGTCGAGCCATCCTCGGGCCCCGGCTCGAGCAGGAAAAACTCGATCTCCGGATGTACGTAGCAGGAGAAGCCGAGGTCGTTGGTTTTGCTGAGCTGACGACGCAGCACGTGGCGTGGGTCCGCCCAGGACGGCGAGCCGTCGGGCATCGTGATGTCGCAGAACATCCGCGCCGAGTGATGGTGGCCGGAGTCGGTGGTCCACGGCAGCACTTGGAAGGTGGACGGGTCGGGGTGGGCTACGGTGTCGGACTCTGAAACCCGGGCAAATCCCTCGATGGAGGATCCGTCGAAGCCGATGCCCTCTTCGAAGGCGCCGTCGAGTTCGGCAGGAGCGATCGCGACCGACTTAAGGGTACCGAGCACATCGGTGAACCACAGCCGGACGAAACGGATGTCCCTCTCCTCCAGCGTGCGGAGCACGAATTCCTTTTGTCGGTCCATACCGGGAACAATATGCAAGGCCAGTTAACTCCGTGTTACTACCGCGTCGAACACCGTAAGTTTCCCGGAGGGACCCCGTCGACCAGATAGCTCACCACCGCGTCGTCGACGCATTGGTCACCGTTGAACACCACCGTATGTTGGGTGGCCTCATACGTGATCAGTGCGGCGCCGAGTTGGCGGGCCAGGTCCACGCCGGCCTGATATGGGGTGGCCGGGTCGTGGGTGGTGGACACCACGACGACCTTGCCCGGCGCAACCGGTGCCGCCGGCGCGGGCGACGACGTCGCGGGCACCGGCCACAGCGCGCACAGATCGCGAGGCGCATGCCCGGTGAACTGCCCGTAGGACAGAAACGGCGCAACTTGACGTATCCGGCGATCGGCATCGACCCAGGCCGCCGGATCGGTCGGCGCGGGCGCGTCGACGCAGCGAACCGCGTTGAACGCGTCCTGCGAGTTGTCGTAGTGCCCTTTGCTGTCGCGGTCGTAATACTCGTCGGCCAGCATCAGTAAGTCGCCGGGATCGGTGCCGCGCTTAAGACCGAGCAGACCGCTGGTCAGAAATTTCCACAACTGCGGCGTGTAGAGGGCGCTGATGGTGCCCGTGGTCGCGTCTGCGTAACTCAGCCCGCGTGGATCCGAGGTGTGGGCGGGTTTGTTCACCAGCGGGTCGACCAGTTGGTGAAAGCGGTCGCCCCATTGGTTCGGGTCGGTGCCCAGCGGGCAGTCCGAGGAGCGAGCGCAATCCGCCGCGTAATCGTTGAAGGCGCTCTGAAACCCGGCCTGCTGGTTGATGTTCTCCTCGATCGGACCCACGCTCGGGTCGATCGCACCGTCCAGCACCATCGCCCGCACGTGGTCGCCGAACCGCTCGACGTACGCGGTTCCCAATTCCGTGCCGTAGCTGAAGCCGAGATAGTTGATTTGGTCGTCGCCCAGCGCCTGGCGCACTGTGTCCATGTCACGTGCGACCGACGCTGTTCCGGCATTCTCCAAGAACCCTGAACCATTGCGGTTCAGGCAGCGCTGCGCCAGCTGCCGATACACCCCTTCGATGTGCGCCACGCCCGGCGGGCTGTAGTCGACCATCGGTTCGCGGCGGTAGGCGTCGAACTCCGCATCGGTCTGGCAGCGCAGCGGCGGCGTGGAGTGGCCGACGCCCCGGGGATCGAATCCGACCAAATCGAAGCGACGGCTGATCTCGGAGCCCGCCAGCTCCGCTCCCAACGTGGCGACCATGTCGACCGCCGACGCCCCGGGCCCGCCCGGGTTGACCAGCAGTGCTCCGATCCGCGGACCGGTCGCCGGAATTCGGATGACGGCGAGCTGAGCTTGGCCGCCGCCGGGGTTGTTGTAGTCGATCGGCACCGGAACGGTCGTGCACTGTGCGGTGGGAACATCGTCCGGGTGGGTGAGGAACCGACCGCAGTTACCCCAGGTTAGGGTCGCATGCGCCGTCGGCGCGATCGGCATGGCGGCGACGGCTGCCACCATCGGTAGCACCAAAGAAAGCAGCGCAGAGAACAATCGCCTCATGCGCCACATGGCTGCCAATCGTCCCACCAGTCGGCCACGGGAAGTAATCCCAATGGTCACACCTTGGTCTCACCTTGGTCTCGTTATCTCCTGCGCGGTCTTAGCATTTCGCCCCCTTCGGCGGCAGCGTGCCGCTGACGAGGTATGCCGTCGCGTAGTCGTCGATACAGCTGTCGCCCTGGAACACCACCGTGTGCTGGGTGCCGTCGTAGGTCAGCAAACCACCGTGCAGCTGGTTGGCAAGGTCCACGCCGGCCTGATACGGCGTCGCCGGATCACGGGTGGTCGACACCACCAGCGTCGGCGCCAGGCCGGGAGCGGAGATGGTGTGCGGTTTGCTGGTCGGCGGTACCGGCCAGAACGCGCAGGTGGCCAATGGGGCGTTGCCGGTAAATTTCCCGTAGCTCATAAACGGCGCAACCTGGCGCGAGCGGCGGTCTTCGTCGATTGCCTTGGCCCGCTCCTTGACCGGCAGATCGTCGACGCAGTCGATGGCCACCCTGGCGTCAGTGGCGTCGGTGTAGTGACCGTGCTTGTCCCGTCGCATATACAAATCGGCCAGCTCAAGCAGGGTGTCGCCGTGATGGTGGGCCAGCTCGGTCAATCCCTCAGTCAAGTGATGCCAGAAGGTCGGCGAATACAGCGCCATAATCGTGCCCACGATCGCGTCGCTGTAGCTCAGACCGCGGGGATCTCTGGTGCGTGCCGGCCTGCCGATCATCGGATTGTTCTTGTCGACGAGCGGGTCGACCAAACTGTGGTAGACGTCAACGGCTTTGGCAGGGTCTGTGCCCAGCGGACAGGACGGAGACTTGGCGCAGTCTGCCGCGAAGTCGTTGAACGCGTCCTGAAAACCCTTGGCTTGCCGCAGGTCTGCTTCGATGGAGTTGGTATTCGGGTCCACCGCACCGTCGAGGATCATCGCCCGGACCTTATTCGGGTAGGCCTCGGCATAGGCAGCCCCCATTCGGGTTCCATACGAGTAGCCCAAGAACGTCAGTTTGCTGTCACCCAGTGCTTTGCGGATGGCGTCCAAATCACGGGCGACGTCAACGGTTCCAACGTGCGCCAGAAATTTCTTGCCCATCTTGTCGATGCAACGCCCGACGAACGCCTTGGTCTCGTCCTCGATGTGCGCCACGCCGGCCGGGCTGTAGTCGACTTGGGGCTCGGTGCGCAGCCGGTCGTTGTCGGCGTCGGAGTTGCACCAGATCGCCGGCCGCGACGCCGCCACCCCGCGCGGATCGAATCCGACCAGGTCGAACCGTTCACGGACCCGGGGTGGAAGCGACTGCAGAAGGCCCAGCGCAGCCTCGATGCCGGACTCGCCGGGTCCGCCGGGGTTGATGACCAGCGACCCGATTTTGTTTCTTGTCGCCGGAAACCTAATCAGCGCCAACGTCGTGGCGTCACCGTCGACGTGGTGGTAGTCGATGGGCACAGCGAGCTTGCCGCACTGCGCGCCACCAGGGAGCTTCTCGATTATCGAGGTCCCGCCGCCGCCGGCGACACGACACGGCCCCCACTCCACTGGCTGACCGATTCTTGGTCCGGCCAGCACCGCACGCCCGGTGACGACGTGGGTGCAGCTCGCCACCGTCGCCACGACCACGGCCATCGCGGTCCAGATCAGCATCGTGCGCGCGATCGTGTCGCGGCGAGGGATACCCATGCCCAACATGCTGCCATGCGCCGGCGAGTGGCTGTTGTTGCCGCACGGGCGACCAGGCGCTCTATTGGGTCGCCAGCAGCAGTTCTTCCATCCCGACGGCGAAGTCGTCGGCCAGCTCCCACAGATCCGGCACCAGCTCCGGGCAGGCGATGAGGCCGACGTCCAGTTTGCCGTTCAACGACATCACGGTGATGTTCAAGCCCGAGCCGTGGAAGATCGGCCCCAGCGGATACATCGCTTTGACCTCGCTGCCCAGCAGATACAGCGGCATCTGCGGACCCGGCACGTTGGAAATCACGAGGTTGTGCACCGGCCGGCTCTTGGTCAGCCTGGTGCGGGCGTAAGCCCTCATCGCCATACCGAACACCGCCGGCGCGGCGAACTGCGACCAGTCCTGCAAGAGTGTGGCGCTGATGGCCGAACTATGTTCCTTGGCAACCGAATTCGCTTCAGCGATGGACTCGAGCCGTTCAGCGGGATCAGCGATCTGGGTTTCCAGCCGGGAGAACATTCCCGAAACCTGGTTGCGCCCAGGGCGATCAGACCGGCCGTGTACCGATACCGGCACCATCGCCACCAACGACGAATCCGGCAACTCGCCGCGGTCGAGCAGGAATTGCCGCAGCACACCGGATACCAGCGCCATCACCACGTCGTTGACCTTGACGTCGAAATGACTCTTGACGGTCTTGATGTCCTCGAGATCCAGCTGCGCGTAGGCGACGTTGCGGTGTGCGGTGATGCTGGCATTGAAGGTGGTCGGTGGCGCCGCGAACGGAGCAGCCATCGTCAGGCCGCTTCGTGCCCGCAGCACCGTCTCGAACACTGACGACACGGTTTTCGGCAGCACACTGGCCAGCTGCAGCGGCCGGGATGCGAACTTCACCAACCCGCTGAGCGCGATCTGGATTTGGTTGGCGTCACCAACCCCCTCCACCGGTTCGGGCGGCGGCGCGTCAGGTTCGGTGCTGCAAAGCTGCGACATCAGGTTTGCGCCGGTGACGCCGTCCACGCCAGCGTGGTGGACCTTGGTCATCACCGCCAGACGGCCACCTTGCTGGGCATTGGTGCCCGCCACACCCTCGATGACCCACATCTCCCACAACGGTCGAGTGCGGTCCAGTGGCAAAGCGGCGATATGACCGCAGATCTCGGCCAACTCCATTCGCCCACCCGGTGGCGGCAGCCCGATGCGGTGCAGATGCCGACTCACGTCGAAGTTGTTGTCGTCCACCCAAACCGGATGATCCAGATTCAGCGGGCTATCGGCGAGCTTCTCCCGAAACTGTGGCATTGCCTTGATGCGGACCGACAACTCGTCGCGCAGTCGGTCGAAGGTATAGCCGCCCGGCATCGTCGAAGTATCGACTTCAAGAATCGAACAGACATGCAACGGCTGCGCTTGGGTCTCCAAATACAGAAAACTGGCATCGAGTCCGCTGAGCCGCTGCATTCGCCGATGGTATGTCCGGGACCGCAGGTCGGCGCCCGAATCGTCGCGATGGGTAGCGGTGTGAGGAAGTCCACTGCACCGGGTGTGCATTTGCGCGGCGACGGGTGGCAGACTAGTCAGGTCAGACGAACCCGGGGACCCTGCTGGGCCACGAGGATCGACCCGACCAGAACTAGGGACAATGATGTCTGAACACGCTGTTTACGGGGCTGCTAGCGCACCGCGGACCAAGGTTCGCGTCCATCACCTGCAGAAAATGAAGGCCGAAGGCCACAAGTGGGCCATGCTGACGGCCTACGACTACTCCACCGCCCGAGTCTTCGACGATGCCGGCATACCGGTTTTGCTGGTTGGCGACTCGGCCGCCAACGTCGTTTACGGCTATGACACGACAGTGCCAATCTCGATCGACGAGCTGATTCCGCTGGTGCGCGGCGTGGTGCGGGGCGCACCGCACGCTCTGGTGGTGGCCGATTTGCCATTCGGCAGCTACGAAGCCGGGCCGACGGCGGCTCTGAGCGCCGCGACCCGGTTCATGAAGGAAGCCGGCGCACACGCGGTCAAGCTAGAAGGTGGCGAACGCGTCGCTGAGCAGATCGCCACATTGACCGCTGCCGGTATCCCGGTGATGGCCCACATCGGCTTCACCCCACAAAGCGTCAACACCCTCGGTGGTTTCCGGGTGCAGGGTCGCGGCGACGCCGCCGAACAGACCATCGCCGACGCGATCGCCGTTGCCGAGGCCGGTGCGTTTTCCGTGGTGATGGAGATGGTGCCGGCCGAGTTGGCCACCCAGATCACCGGCAAGTTGACCATTCCCACCGTTGGGATCGGAGCAGGGCCCAAGTGCGATGCCCAGGTGTTGGTTTGGCAGGACATGGCCGGGCTGACCAGCGGCAAGACGGCTCGCTTCGTCAAGCGGTTCGGTGATGTCGGGAGCGAATTGCGCTGCGCGGCAACCCAGTACGCGGACGAGGTCGCCGCTGGGACCTTCCCCGCGGACGAGCACAGCTTCTAAGCGTGCCCGATAACGCCCCGAACACGTCGCGTTATCTAGAGGTAGAGCGCAAGTTCGATGTCGGCGAGTCCACGAGTTCGCCGTCATTCGCCGGCATGGCGGACATCCTTCGAGTCGAACGGCTGCCGACGCAGACGCTTGATGCCGTGTACTTCGATACGCCGGCACGTGATCTGGCATCCAGACGAATCACGTTGCGCCGTCGCACCGGCGGTGTGGATGCCGGTTGGCACCTGAAGCTGCCGGCGGGAACCGATGCCCGCACCGAGGTGCGCGCACCGCTGGGCACTGCGGACGGCGGCGACGAAGAGAGCCAGGAAGATGTGCCGACCGAGCTGGTGGACGTCGTGCTGGCAATTGTCCGGGACCGCCCACTATGCCCGGTCGCGCGAATAACCACCACGCGGGGCGTCCACCACCTCTACGGCGCCGACGACGCGGTACTGGCTGAATTCTGCGACGACCAGGTCACCGCGTCGCGGGCCGCCACCGCCGATGCGCCAGAAGTAGAGCAGCGATGGCGTGAGTGGGAGCTCGAACTGGCCCAGCCCGATACGAATACCGCGCTGTTGGACAAACTGAGCGATCGGCTGCTTGGCGCTGGTGCAACCCGGGCGGGGCACGGCTCGAAGCTGGCGCGGGTGCTCGGCACGACGCCCAAAGACCTGTCATCGAGCGACCCGCTACATCGGGCGGTGGCCGAGCAACTCGACGAGCTGCTGGTGTGGGATCGGGCCGTGCGCGCCGAGGCCGACGACGCCGTGCATCAGATGCGGGTAACCACCCGCAAGATACGCAGCCTGCTGCAGGCGTCGCCGGATTCGTTTGCGCTTTCCGATGGTCTCCTCGACGAGCTGGGCGAGCTGGCCAGTGTGTTGGGCGAGGCTCGCGACGCCGAAGTACTCGCCGAGCGCTATAGCAGTGCCATCGACGGATTGCCCCCGGAGTTGGTCCGCGGCCCTGTCCGGGAACGATTGATCGACGGCGCCGAATATCGCTATCGGACCGGGCTACGGCATGCGTTGGCCGCGTTGCGTTCCCCGCGATATTTCCGTCTGCTCGACGCCCTGGAAGCGGTGATCGCTACAGCCTCGCCGACCGACCAGGAGGCTGCCCCGGTAACGGTCGCCGCAGCCGCTCAGAAGGTGCGGAAAGCCGCCAAGGCCGCGCGACGGGTCGATGACGAAGATCGCGACGACGCGATACACCGAATCCGCAAGCGCGCCAAGCGGCTTCGCTATACGGCGGCCGCGACGGGTGAGCCCAAGGTGTCGAAGCGGGCCAAAAAAATACAGTCGTTGCTCGGTGATCACCAGGACAGCGTGGTCAGCCGGGCGCACTTGCTGCAGCAGGCCGAGGCCGCACACGCCGCGGGCGAGGAGACATTCACCTACGGGCTGCTCTACCAGCAGGAGACGGACTTGGCGCTCGAACGCCGCCAGCATCTCCAGCCGCGGCTGCGCAAGCTCTTTAAATCGGTGCGCAGGCTGTCGCGCTGAGGCGGCTTTACTGAGACGGAGTTACAACGCTGTAGCGACCCGACGGAGAGTGAATTCCGTGCACGGGCGGCGCCCCAACCCCTCAGAGTGCTCGGAGGCCACGCAGGGTCCTTCTTATCAGTTCACGTCGTTCGTCTATTGTCATCGAGTCACCGAGGGGGGCGTGCACCCGCAAATAACCCTGTGTCACCAAGTCGTCGACCAGGAACCGCGTCGCACCGAGCGGCAAGGACAGACGAGCGGCGATCTCTGCGACCGAGGGGCTGTGCACGCACCACGTCAGGATCTGGCCCCGCACATCATTTCTCGGCCAGCGCGGCGGCTTCGCTGTGGTGTTCAGCGCTTCGACCGGAGCCTCGAGTGCCAGTTCGACACCAGAGTCGATACGGCCTGCCGTCAGCGTGTATGGCCGGACCAAGCTCGGCTCGTCCGCGGTTTCCGGTTCTGTGAACCAGTCGCCGATCGGTTCGCCCTTGCCCTCCGACTGCTGATGCGCGTCGGTGTGCTTCTCCCGGACATGTGGCGAACTATGCGGCACGTTGTGGTTCTCCAAGAACCACAAGGTCTGGTCGGCGTGCACCGATGCGCGCACCTCGCTGGAGACGACCTTGAGTATGGTGCGGTCGGTGTCGATGACGAATGTGGTCCGTCTGACCGGCAGCAGCCGGGCCAGCAGGCCACAGCGCCGAGTGTGCCGGCCACGCCAGGCCGCCTCACGCGCCACGACGGATCTACGCAGCTTGGCGAGCCTGCCTCGGCGCACCCCGAACAGCTCGGACACCACGCCGTCCGCGTCGGAGAGCAGCGGATAGTCGAACGAGCGCTGTTGGGCGAAGTGGGCCTGCTTGTCGACGGTGTCGGTGCTGATGCCCACTCGCTGGGCGCCCACCCTGGCGAATTCGCCGCTCAGGTCCCGAAAATGACAAGCCTGGGCTGTACATATCGGTGAGGACGCTATTGGGAAGAAGAACAGCACAACCGGCCCTTCGGCAAGGAGCGCGGACAATGTCCGAGGCCGACCGGTGTGATCATAGAGAGTGAAGTCAGGCGCCATCTCGCCCGTGATCATCGGCAAAGAGTAACGCCGGGAAGCCCTATGCGACGCACGACTGGAGATAATTCGGTCATCGCCGAACAGCTACCAGGTGGGAACCATGATCGGCTCGGGCACGCCGAGGATGCCGGGAACTATCCGCGGGCCGTGCGGGTCGGGCTGTAGCGAAACACTGTCGAACTCCGCTTCAACGTCTAGCTCAGCCAAAGTGACCAGCGCCGCCAAGCTGGCCGAGTGGCTCAGATCGGCCTGCGAAACGATACCGAGGCGCAC
>NZ_JBAPPI010000906.1:0-1530 GCF_049280035.1 Mycobacterium sp.
GGAGTTCATATTCGCCAGCTCCGGCAGCTCAGAGAAGGTCAAGTCGGAGAACACCGCCTGTGAACCCACGTAGCCGTCCCGGTCGTACTTTGAGATCGCCACTTTCTGGCTGAACGGCAGATTGGGATCCAGTTGCGGGCCGGCGTCTTTGTCGTTGCGTGGTTTGGCCGCCGCGATGATCTCCCCGGACACCAGGTCGTCGGGGGAGATGGTGATCGACGCCTTGATCCGCACGCATCCGGCGAGCACCGGTATCACCAGGAACAGCATCGTCAAGGCCGCCAGGCGTCGACGACGACGCGCAGTGAACCCCCGGGCGAAGAGCTGGCTACCGCTGGCACGCACCAGGTCATCGTGCCAGACCAGGTCGCGGCGGTGTGCGGCTACAGCGGGAGCTTGCGCCCAAGGATGGCAAACGCTCGTGGGTCGCCGGTGAAGTGGTAGCCGCGAATGATGTCGATAAACCCCAGCCGACGGTACAGCCGCCAGGCGCGATTGGCTTCGCCATTGATTTCCGGGGTGGACAGCAGCACGTTGGCCTCGCCGCGGTCGGCAAGCAGCCTCCGCGCCAACGCTTCTCCCAAACCGCGGCCCTGGGCTCGGGGATGAATATGCAATTCGGTCAGCTCGAAGTAGCTGGCCATAAGCCTGACGATCTCCGGGCCGGGGAAGCCGCCACGTTGCAACCCGGCCACGACTTGCTGCTGCCACCACTGGTCGGGTGCGCCACAGTAGCCGTAGGCGACGCCGAGCAGGGGTGCGTCGCTCAGTTCGGCGGATGACGGCGTCGTTCCGGCCGGGGCGTCGACTTCCACCGCGGCCACGGCCTGCCAGCCGTGTCGCCGGGTGTGCTCGAGCCACATGGCGGCGCGCTGATTCTCGGTGCCCCGGGGATAGCGCATTGCGTCGACGTAAATACCCAAGGCGTCCCCCAGACGCCGTTGCATATCTTGTGGCGGCAGGTTGATGAGGAATGTCGCCAACTCGCGGGTCTCCTCCTCGATCGTCCATTGCCATGCTCCCATCCCATTATCGGACCCGGCGGCGGTGCGCGGATCACCCTGCGGGGGCGGTTACAATCGGCAAGCGAAGCAGTGGTATGACGCTGATTGACCTCGTATCATTCTGATTAGTTGCTCACACAGCGGGCAGCCACGTGCTATCGGTATTACGTACAGCTTTTCGGCAAGGAGGGACGAATGCCACTCTCCGATCATGAGCAGCGGATGCTCGACCAGATCGAGAGCGCTCTCTATGCCGAAGACCCCAAATTCGCCTCCAGTGTTCGTGGCGGGGGGTTGCGGGCGCCGACCGCACGGCGACGGCTGCAGGGCGCGGCGCTGTTTGTGCTCGGTCTCGCGATGTTGGTCTGCGGCATCCCGTTTAAGGCCGCCATGATCGGAACTTTTCCGATCCTGTCCGTGCTCGGCTTCATCGTGATGTTCGGCGGCGTCGTGTTGGCCATCACCGGGCCGCGACTGTCGGGTAGGGGGGAGCGCCCCGGGCCGTCGGCAGGCGCGCGCCAGCGCC
>NZ_JBAPPI010000907.1:0-6318 GCF_049280035.1 Mycobacterium sp.
GACATTGAGGTCGATGGAGATGTTGCGCGTGCCGGCGTTCTGCTGGGCGTAGGAGCCGGAGATCTCGCCGCTGCGAGGGTAGGCCCGCCGGGCCATGTCCCCGGATGGCGGTTCAATCTTGATGACCTCGGCGCCCAGGTCGAGTAAGGTCTGCGCGCAGTGCGGCCCGGCCAGCACCCGGGAAAAGTCGACAACGCGGATTCCGGTCAGTGCAGCCATCTTTCAGTGCCCCTCAAAGTTGGCCATGCCGGGGCCGTTCTGCTTGAGCGAGGCGGCCCCGGTGCGAAAGTCCTCCGATGCGAAGATCGGCTTTTGCAGCTCGGTCATGGCGATGTCGGCGGCGCCGACTCCCTCGTTGATCGCGATCGTGACCAGGGCCTTGGTCGCGGCATGGGCGATGGTGGGGCCTCCGGCGAGCTCACGGGCTAGGGTGGCCGCGGCTTGGTCGAGTTGTTCGTCGGGGACCACCCGGTTTATCACGTTCCAATGTTCTAGGGTGCGCGCGTCGTAGCGGCGCGCGAGCATGGCCATCTCCTTGGCCCGCGCCGCCCCGGCGCGCTGGGTGAGTCGTTGGATGCCACCCGCCAGCGGGTGCAGCCCGACGGTGCCCTCCACCGAGCCGATCTTGGCCGACTCCGTGGCGATGATCAGGTCGCAGGCCAACGCCAGTTCCAGTCCGCCGCCCAGACAGTTGCCGTGCACGGCGGCCACGATCGGGATGGGTAGCTCGTCGAAGGCCCGCAGCATCTCCAGGATCGGCCAGCCCAAGACGCCGTTGCCGCGCCCGGCAGCCTCAAGCATCGCGTCCAGGTCTGCACCGGCCGAGAAGTGCCTCAGCCCACTGCGCAGGATCGCTGCCCGGGCACCGGAGTCCCGGACCCAGCCCAGCGCCTCGATCAGCTCTTCGGTGAACTCGCGGTTCATCAGGTTGTAAGGCCGGTAATTCATGGTGACGACGGCTACCGGGCCGTCCAGACGACACGTGAAACGCGCAATAGGCTCGCTCGGCACGTCGGTGCGTAGGTGTACGTCCTCCACGGACATCGGGTTCTCCTGTCTGTCAGAGTCTGAAGTTCGACGGATGCCGGGAGCGGCACGGCGCTTACCCGCCGTCCTGCCCCGATTAGCGTGCTCGCGCTGATCCGAGGGTCGCGTAGCCTCCTTCCCACCAGCTGGTGGCGAGCGCCGCGTACTCGTCGGCGGCGTCTTCCCAAGTGAAATGACCGGCGTCGATGAAGTTGAGCCTGCTGTTGGGCAGGCGCTCATGGAGGAACTCGGCGTTGGCCGGTGGCACCACCAGGTCTCGGCCGCCGCCGATGATCTGCACCGGCATCTTGATCTGCGGCAACAGAAAGCGCAGCGCCGCGAGGTCGGTCGGGTAGCTACGCACGTAGCGCATCGATTCGACGAAGCGGTCTCCGTCGTAGGAGGACAGGTAGTCCTCGCGAACGAAGTCGAGAAGCGGGTACCGCTGGATGTCGGTTAAAACAGCGGCAACGATCTGGCGCGGGTCAACGTGGCGGTATGCCTCGAGGTCGGGGGCTTCGACCCAGTCCTTCAGCACCCCGCCCAGCTGGAGGGGAAACGCCGCACCGCCACTGCCGACGACCAGGCTGCGTAACCGACCCGGATACAAGGCCGCCGCGAAAAGGGCCGCGCCGGTGCCGATGTCGGGACCGATCACATGCGGGCTGTCGAGCCTGAATGCGTCGGCGACGCGAATCACGAACTCGCCCATGGCCCGCGGCGAGAGCAGGCCATCGCGGCGCTGGGAGTGGCCGAACCCCGGTAAGTCGATCGCCACGAGATGTGTGTGCTCGGCCAGCCGCTCCCACGTCGGCTCGAAGGCGAACAGGCTCTCCGGCCACGGACTGAGCAACAGGGCGTGGTCGTCTCGGTTCTCGCTCTCGGCAAAGCGGATGGCCAATCCATCGATGGTTCGGAACTGCGGCTGGATGCCGTTGAACCAACTGCTCACGGAGATCTCCACAGGGGCTAGTCATCGCGCAACGTCGGCGACTGTGCCCAGTGTCGGTCGCGCGTCGCTGCGTTCGAATCCGCCGATGGACAGTCCGAATGGTCAGTCGGTGGACAGGACCCAGTCCAGTTGGCTGCGCGAAGTGACGCCGAGTTTCATAAAAACTTTGCTCAGGTGGTATTTGACGGTGCGCGGACTGATGAACAGCCGGGCGCCGATCTCGCGGTTGGAGAGTCCATCGCGGGCGGTTTCCCCGGCGGAGGGGGAAACTCACGTCCATCAACCCCGATACCGACGCCTGAGCGCGCACCCACGGGGCAACGCCTGCGGTGACCGGATGCTGTCAGGAGCCACGCCCTCGTATCGCCATCGCATCCCCACCACTCCGCCATGGACGGCGACGCGCCCACGCCGCTGCGGCACCCTGCGCCGTGATCGCGGGGCGACTGCCACCCGAATTCCGGCTGACTCGTATGGCGATGCCCGGTTCGCCGGTGGCACGATACGAAGCACGGCTGCGGTCCAGCGCAGCTCGGCTTTAGGGCCGTTACGACGGTGCGGCGGGAGGCCCCGGTGGTGTCGATGCATCTCGACCGATGCCGGGGACTGGTCTAGGTCGACGTGCTGTATCCAGATAAGTGTCACCACCCGCACAGCTTGCGCGCCAGGCTTTCCCAGGCGTTGCCGAGCTCCTCCAGGGTCATGCCGCGCTCGTTGATCTCGTGTTCGACGTAGTCGGCCTGCAGCAGAGCCAGCAACGCTTCAGTCTGCGCGTCGAGGTGGCCGGTGGTGCCCGCGGCGTTCAGCAGCGCGTGTATGTGGTTGCGGTGCAACGTGACTGGCGCGTTGTACCGGGACTGCGGATCGCGGTCGATGTCGCTGAGCAGCGCGTGATGGGTATGGACGAACCTCAGCCGCGCGCGACCGTAGGCCAGCAGCCGTTCCAGCGGCGGCGCGCTGGGCCCCAGCGGCGCCGGACCGAACAGGAACGCCTGCTGCTCGGCCTGCTCGTCCTCGTCGAGCAGCACGATCATCAGCCCTGCGCGGCTGCCGAACCGCCGGAACAGGGTGCCCTTGCCGACGCCGGCCGCCGCCGCGATTTCGTCCATGGTGACCGTGTCTGGGCTGCGCGCGGTGATGAGCCGCCGCGCCGCGTCTACCAACAGGGCACGATTGCGCGCGGCGTCCCCGCGCTCGTGCGGCGGGTCGGCCAGGTCCAGCGCCGTGTTGCGGCCGATGTCGCAGCTGGCGTCGGTGACGAACGCGACCCCGGGTGGCGTTGACATGCGTGATTTCCTTCCCTGGCGGTCGGTCAGGCCGGCGAATGGGCGATCCGGCTTTTGCGCTCCGAGTTGTCCGGCGTTGGCCGGAACGATCTTTGTTGTGGCGCAGCGGGTTGCGCGGGTTTCAGGTGTGGTTAGAGTTCGGTGCTGCGCGGTGGTGTGGCGGTGCCGTGGACCCGCTGGGAGTGGTCCGCGAACGTCTTTGCCGCCAGCTGCCTGATGGCGGGGCGGGCGTCGGCGGGCCTGGCGGCGATGAAATGCTCGATGCTGTCGGGATCGCCCTCATACATCAGCAGGCCGATCGTGAGTGCGGATTGTGCTGGGTCGGCGGCCAATTCGCTCCCCATGGCTGGGTGCCACTCGGCGACCGTGATGTACTGCGCCATGAGGGGAACGACGCGGTCCTCCTCCGCACTCAGGTGCTCCTTCAACGCCGGGATCAGCCTGCCGAGAACGTCCGCCAGGGCCTCGCGAGACTCGACGGTGACGGCATCGCGCCAGATGCTCAACGCCTCGTCGACCTCGTGGAGCAGCGTGGCGACCTGTTGGTGTTGGCCTTGCATCAGCCCCACCAGCCGAGCCGCCCGAGTGCAGCGGTCGAGCAGCAGCGGCCAGATGTCCTCGTCTTCGTGGGTGTGGTGATCGTGCAACAGGGCGATCACAGCTTCCACGTGATCACCGATGATCTGGGCGCGGTCGTGGTCGACCGCTACGACAGCACCGACGAGTCCGGGCATCAATGCGAACTCGCGGCGAAACATGTTGTGAATCACGAGCATGTCGCTGCGCTCGAAGTGCGGCTGCTCGTCAGGCTTCAACAGGGAACTCATCATTAACCTCCTTTGATTCGCACCGCGCATCGCGCGGCGCGAATCGTGCCGGTATCAATTCGGGGAACTCGCAAAGGAATTCAGTCGAGGGGGATCTCGCTCTTGTGCTGGGTCAGCCAGGTGTCGAGCGGTTGGAGTTCGGGGTTGAGCTCACGCGCCAGGTCGAGGTTGCGCACTCCGGTGAAGTATTCGGATGCGTCGGCATAGAACTGTAACATGTTGGCGACCTCGACGGCACCCGGCTGCCCGGATGCCCGCATCTGATCCGTGGTCATCGGTCGATAGTCGACCTTTTCGCCCAACGCTGCGGTGAACATCGCGGCGAGTTGTTCCCCGGTGGCGTGGGTGCCGGCGATGCTGACGGTCTTGTCGATGAATTGCCCGCCACGCCGAAACACACCCAGCGCGGTCTTGCCGATGTCCTCACCGGCGACGAGCGCAAGCTTCTTGTCGGCCATCGGCAGCGACAGCACCAGCTCGCCGTTGTCGTCGCGGTGCGGGCCTTGGCCTTGCAGGAAAGCGTCGTAGTAGAACGTGGTCTGCAGGAAGGTGGTCGGCACGCCGAGCGCGGTGAACGATGCGTTGGCCTCGCCCTTGGCGTCGAAGTGCGGGACCTTGTAGTTGCCCAGGGCGTCGGGGACCTCGATACCGAGTCGCTGAAAGTGGGGCCGGGTGTCCTCAAGGGTGGACCACACCACGTGGCGTAGTTCGGTGTCCTTGGCGGCGCGGGCTGCCGCCGCGGCCTGATCGAGTTCCATCTCGGCGCGGGTGCGGGCCTGCTCCTGTTCGGGGGTGCGCTGGACCCAGAAGTTGGTGACCACGTAGGCGCCGTAGGCGCCGCCGAAGGCCTTGCGCAGGCTGGTCTCATCATCGAGGTCTGCCTCGACGACCTCGGCCCCTTGGGAGGCGAGTGCGCGCGCCCGGTCGGAGCCGGCATTGCGGGTCAGAGCCCGCGCGGTGAACGGACCGTCCGGGTCGGCCATGATCGCCCTGAGCAGGCCGCCGCCCTGCACGCCGGTCGCGCCAACGATCGCAATGATTTTCTTCTCGGTCATCCTCTACTCCTTTGACTGATTTGCGGATACTGATCGGAAATTGCTTCGACGAATCGAAGCCCTGGTCTCGCCTCGGCGAGCAGGTCTAGAGTTCGCGACGCCGCCCGACGGATTCGGCGGGTCGCGCGGTGATGAGTTCGTCCAGCAGTGTGAGTTGGACGTCGTAGGGAACTTCTGCCTGGGTGAGGTCCCACATGACCTCGTCGACGCCGAGTTCGGCAACCCGGAGCAGGTCGCGCTTGATCTGGTCGACGGACCCAGACAGCGGCCCGCGATCGGCCTCATCAAGTGGGGCTTCGGTCACGGGGTTGTTGACGCGCACGACGATCGGGCCGGGTCTTTCACCAGCGGGTACGGCGGCGCGGAAGCTCGCGAGTTGCTGTTCAAAGGATTTCCACTCAGAGATCCCCGGGTTCAATCCCAGCCCTAGCCGTCCGGCGCGCTGCACGGAGGCGTCGACTCCCGGCGCTGCTGCGATGAGAATCGGCGGGCCGCCGGGCTGCAGCGGTTTGGGGCTGACTTGCGACGGCGCGATCCGATAGAAGCGGCCCTGATAGCTGACAGGGTCGGGCCCCCAGGTGGCACGCAGCGCCTCGATGAACTCCTCGAAACCGCTACCGCGGCGTCCCATCGGCACATTGGCGGCAGCGAACTCGTCGGCCGACCAGCCCTGTCCCAGACCCACGACGAGGCGTCCGGCACTCAAGTGGTCCAGCGTCGCGAGGCGGCGGGCGAGCAGTACCGGCACGTGGAAGAGCGCGGCGATGACGCTGGTCCCCAAGCGGATCGTGCTGGTGTGGGCGGCAACGTAGGTCAATGTCTCCACCGGTGCGAAGACGTTGGCGTAGCACTCCGGAGTCCGCCAGCCCTCCGCCGGCTCCACCGCTCGTAGCAGCCGCTCAAACACCCAGAGCGAGTCGAAGCCCAGCGCCTCGGCGCGTTGCGCGAACTCCACGATTCTCTGCGGAGTGGCCTCGACGCCGTGGTGCGGCAGGCCCAGTCCCAGCTTCATGGCGGATCTCCTCGATGATTGGCCGACCAAGTAATGCTTCACCGCGAGCGTAGCACGTTATTTGGCCGGCCAACCAGTTAGGCTGACGGCATGACACCCCAGCAACCGAGCCGCGATCCGCTCGACGTCGGGCCGGGTGGCCCGGTGAGCCGGGCCCTTG
>NZ_JBAPPI010000908.1:0-3690 GCF_049280035.1 Mycobacterium sp.
GAACCGATCTAACGTCGCCGCGAAGGCATTCCCATCCAACGAGGCCTGACCGACATTAAACGAGGCCTGACCGACATTAAAGAGGGAAGGACCGCGGCTTATGAACGCACCGACGATGCGCACGTACTCCCTGACACCGACCGATGTCGTGCGCGCCGCGAGCGGTATCGACTTCGCCTACCGGCGCGTGGGCAATCGCGGTGACATACCGCTGGTCCTCGCGAACTACTTCGCCGCGAACATGGACGACTGGGATCCCCTCATTGTTGACGGCTTAGCGGCCGACCGTGACGTGATCACGTTCGATTACCCGGGAATCGGAGGCTCGGCTGGCGCCACCCCGGCGACTGTAGCCGAGTTTGCCGTTGATTGCGTCGGGTTCCTGCACGCCTTGGGCCTGACAACCGTTGACTTCCTGGGTTTTTCGCTCGGTGGAATGGTCGCGCAGCAGATCGCTTCGTCTCATCCGGAGATGTTTCGTCGCATGATCCTGTGCGGGACAGGGCCACGCGGCGGCGAGAAGATGACCTTCACCGAACTCTCGATAGACGAGCTCAATGACCCCGTAGCCTTGCTTCTGAATTCGTTCTTCACGCCGAGCGACGCCAGCCAGGCCGCGGGTCACGCATATCTGGACCGCCTCAACCGCCGCGAGGCGAATCGCGATACGCCAGTCACCTCGACGGCCGCCGCGGCTCAGCTGCATGCGATCCGTGAATGGGGTGAAATCCCGACCACAGACCGCTACGCAATGCTCGCAACGATCAAGCTGCCGACGTTGATCGTTCACGGCGCCAAAGACATTGTCGTTCACTCGGTCAACGCCATCGTCCTTGAAGAGAACCTTTGCGATGCCAGACTTTTGGTGCTTCCCGACGCCAGCCATGGCGCACAGTCGCAACACTCAGACGTCTTCCTCGCCAATGCGCGACTGTTCCTCAACAGCTGAAAGCGCAGTGAAAACGGGTTACTGCTGTGAACCCCGAGCCTCATCAAGCGGCCAACGCCTCGGGCGAAACCGACGGCGGAATCAGGCATTTGCGCAGCTTCGGATTCTGAGTCAGCCATGGCGAGGCACGTTGCTTCCCGCCGGTGACGATTCAGCTGGGAATGTGCAAGCGCTATAGCCCGGATATCGCCCGGAGACTTTGAAAGTTGCATCTACCTTGTGGTCCCGGCTGGGATCGAACCAGCGACCTTCCGCGTGTGAAGCGGACGCTCTCCCACTGAGCCACGGGACCGGCGCCGAGAGGCGGATGACGTCGAAGATTAGCATGCGCGGACGTCCCGGCAGAACGCGCTGCGTGGGCTGGGGTAGCGGCGCGCAGGAATATGCCGAAAAATTTGTGCGGGCCCGCTCAGGTCGACTATCGTCGTGCTTCGCACCGGGCGACGATCTCGTCCGTTGCGCGCGGATGTAGCGCAGTTGGTAGCGCATCACCTTGCCAAGGTGAGGGTCGCGGGTTCGAATCCCGTCATCCGCTCGAAGGTGCAAATGGCATCAATCCCAGCGGTGGAGTGGCCGAGTGGTGAGGCAACGGCCTGCAAAGCCGTGCACACGGGTTCGATTCCCGTCTCCACCTCCAATTCTTTGACCGGGCGCGGTTAGCTCAGCGGGAGAGCGCTTCCCTGACACGGAAGAGGTCGCTGGTTCAATCCCAGTACCGCGCACCAAGTGTTTGGCTTGTTCATCGGGCCCTTTTCCGCGGCCTCGCCGGCTGGGCATGAGCTCCCCGTGAACTCCCCGAAATCGCCGGAAAAGCGTCACTGCTGTTTTTAGCCATGCACCGGGCTAACGTTTGTACCCGCCCGATCCGAACTCTGCCCTCATGCCTTTGGGCCGGGTGGCACCGGACGTGATGTTAGAAGCACTTTGTAAAATTCCACGAATCGTACAGATTTCATACATTGCGCTAAGCCAGAGTTAAGCTAAACGCCTCCAGCGGTCGGCGCCGATAACAAATTCCGCCGCCCGGTGGCAACGGCATGAACTTCAGCGCCGGGGGCGGGGACACCATGTTCCCGTTCTGCAAGGTCGTCAACGGCAACAGGTTAAACAGCAACGATTGTGGAGCGTGACATGAGAACACTACTGATCCCGGTGGTGGCTAGCGCCGCCGTTGTTCTTGCGGCACCGGCACACGCCGACACGCAAGGATTCATCGACTACATGTACAACCACGGCGGTACCACCACTGCGAGCAGTACTGGGGAAAGCTACCTGACTTATGGCCAGCAGGTATGCCAGGCGCTACAGAGTGGCGCGTCAGAGAGCTCGCAGATTGGTCGGCTTGAGGGTCTGATGAGTCGCGCCGAGTCCGGGCTTGTTGTCACTGGCGCGCACCAGTTCCTCTGCCCCGGCGTGTAAGGAAGGTGGGTGTGATCGGCAAAGGTTGAAGGGCGCTAGCGCGGGTCTCAAACCGCACGGTGACCACGCCGTGGCCGGCGCCCTGCACCCAGCCGTGCCCGAACTGAGGGTGGACGACGTCGTCGCCGACCCTCCAGGCCGCGGTCTCCGGCTCCGCCACGGCATCGACCACCTGCTGGGCCTGCGCAAACCGCAAAAGCATCTTGTGTTCTCCGGCCGATTGGCTTAGCACATCGAGGTCTGACTTCGTCAATTGTTTGTTTGGCGATTATTTCGTTTCTGAGGACAACCTTAACGGCACCTGAGATAATTCTGCTCGTCGGAAGCCAGTGCCATTAGCGCGCGATCGACATCTACCGGGGGAAATGTTGGACAACGTAGTCACCTGCCGTGCAGACGAGCTCGGCGACATCATCTGTGATCTTGAGAACAAGGGGGAATTATGAAGAAAGTGATTCTCGGCGCCGCGCTGTGCAGCGCCGCGGTGGCGTTGGCCGGTGCAGCCAACGCCGACGGGGCCAGCGACTTCCTGTCTGGCTCAACCAACGCACTAATCCTGGGCGCCACCGGCATACCGACACCGGATGCCGCCTACATCAGCGACGCGGAAAAGCTGTACCTCGACCCGAACGGGTACCACGGCACCGTCGCGTCGACGCTGGCGCTGACCACCCCGGAAACCAACGACTTCGGCTCGAGCGTGACGCAGGGCGAGAACGACCTCATCAACGCGGTCGTCGCCGACTACAGCGCCGGCGATATGGGCTGCAACGCCTCCGGCGTGTGCAGCGACCCGCTGACCATTTTCACCTACTCACAAAGCAGCGCCGTCGCCTCCCTCGCCGAACAGCAACTCGCCGACGACAAAATCCCCACCGACGCTTTACGTTTCGTGATGCTCGGCGCCAACCCCACCGGCGTCCCCGACAACCTGTACCCGACCGAGGTGTACAACATCCACGGCGACGCCTGGGCGGAGCCCGGCTCCTTGGGCACAACATACCAGGACATCGTGCTCGGGATGGAACTCCATGAGGCCTACCTCGGGTTGACGCCAGCCGAAATCGATTCGGCCACATCGGTAGTCGAAGGAATGACAACCGTCTACGACATCCCAACACTCACCACCACCGAGCTGTGGGACGCGTTGCTCAGTGCGTACAGCGCAGGGCTTTAGGCGGGCGTGCGACCGGTGGCGGAACTAGGCGTTGATGCAACCGATTGAGGCGGTGGCGCAGACGCTCGACGACCAGAACGAGCCTCACGGGCGGAACCTTGGCGCTGCTGCGCATGCGCCCTCCCTCCAACAGACATCAATTGAT